>JBKBTB010000001.1:0-30412 GCA_046291015.1 Exilispira sp.
AGATAGTATAATTAAAGGTAGTTTATATCCATTTGCTGATTTTTTAAAAAAATACTTTATGCAGGATACAGCAAAAAGTGAAAAGCAAAATAAAGAAAATTTTGAAAAAATATATGATAAACTATTAAACAAACTATCTTCAATAATAAATAAAGATGCAGAAGGGTTAATAAAAGAACTAAATAGAACTAAATCTTTTATTGCGGCTCTTATCGGTATATATTATGAAAAAAGCCCTTATCAAACAATTGATCCAAAGGGAAGATATGAGAACACTTTATATGCATTGAAAGACTTTTTTATAGCAAATAGTCTATTGAAGCCAACAATAATAATACTGGAGGATTTGCAATGGCTGGATTATGATTCCATGGAGGAATTCAAAATTTTAACACGAAATATTAAAAACTACAAAATAGGACTTATTTTAACAGGTAGATTTTTTGATGATGGAAGCAAACCATTGCTTAAAATTGATGATGATATTGAAAAAGATGAGATTTACCTTGAAAATCTTTCGACTCTTAGCTCTGAAAAACTTATAGATATTCAACTAACAGATAGAGCCGATGAAAAATTGAAAAGTTTTATTTTTTCAAAGACTCTGGGAAACCCATTTTATATAGAACAATTCTGTCAGTATTTAATCGAAAATAACCTGATTATAAGAACAGAGCAAGGTTATAAACTTATTGATAAAAATATCGATATACCTTCATCTATAAACTTAATAATAATGGCAAGAATTGATAGACTTTCACAGGAATTAAAAGAAGCAGTACAGATTGCATCTGTAATAGGGGTAGAATTTGAATTACAAATACTCGATCGACTAATAAATGAAGTGATGAAAAATAGTATTGAAGATAATAATGAGATAGTTTATGAATGCGAAAAGCAAAAGATCTGGATTTCACTTTCAGAGATTAAATATATTTTCAAACATGCACTTTTACAACAGGTAGCTTATGAAATGCAATTAAAGCAGAGACTTATTTTTGTGCATAATCTTACCGGGAAAATAATGGAAGAACTTTTTAAAGATAATCCTCAAAAATATATAGAAATTGCATATCATTATGATAAAGCCGAAAATATTGAAAAGGCAATTTTTTATTTTCATAAGGCAGCTGAATTTTGTAAGGCAAATTATAACAACAATGAAACAATAAAATGCTATGATAAACTTTTAACTCTTGTTAAAAATGAAGAAAAGATCATCGAAATTTTAAATAATAAAGGTCTTGTCCTCGAATTAATGGGAGATTGGGATAATTCTGAAAAATGCTACAGAGAAGCCATGCAAATAAGTTTAAAATTAAATAATCAATATCTTATATGCAAAAGTAAGGAACTTGCCGCTTCATTATTAATATCCAAAGGGAGCTACGATTCAGCTATGGATTTGCTTATAGAGGCTGAAGCAATTGCAAAAGAAATAGGCGATGAACGTCAATATTCTTTTATACTAAAAGACTTTGGAAATATATATTCAAATCAGGGTGAATATGATAAAGCACTCGAATATTTTGAGAGAATGAAAGATGTCTGTCTTAAAATTGATGATAAAATTGGTTATTCAATTGCATTAGAAAATATAGGAAATGTTTTTTCCGATAAAGGGCATTATGAAAAAGCGATGAAATATTATGATGAAAAGAAAAATATTTGTCTTCAGATTAATGATAAAAGAGGTTATTCAGTAGCCATAGGAAATTTAGGTTTATGTTATCATTATAAGGGAGAGCTTGATAAGGCTTTAGAATGCTATGAAGAAAGAAAAAAAATTTGCTTTGAAATAGGAGATAGAACCGGGTATGCTATAGCTGTCGGAAATATCGGTAATATTTATAAGGATAAATTTGATCTGGAAAACGCATTAAAATGCTTTGAAGAAATCAAAGAAATCTTTCTAAGCATGGGCGATAAAAGAAGATATTCTATTGCAATTGGAAATATCGGTTCTTTGTTTTTATCAAAAGGTGACTTTGAGAATGCAATTAATAATTTTGAACTTCAAAAAGAAATATGCCTTTTACTTGATAATAAAAGAGGATATATAACCGCAATTTCCATGTTAGGCCAGTCTTTTTATTTTATGGAAGATTATGATAATGCTCTCAAATATTTGGATGAAGCTATTGAACTTGCAAAAAGCCTGAATCTTGATTACCATCTTTCTGATTTATTAAGAAAAAAGGCAGAACTACTTTATGAAATAAATGAAATAGAAAAAGCAAAGACAATTAACGAAAACTCTTATGAAATATCGAAAATTATCGAGGCAAAAGATCAAATATTTGAATATAATGTTTTAAAATATAAAATTGAAAAAGATAAAGATCGTCTTTTAAGTCTACTTGAAAAAACAGATGAGGATGAAGAAATTGCCCTTATTTATTATACCCTTTTTAAGATAATTGATGATGAACTGGATAAAATGAAGTACAAAAAAATGGCAATACAGTTATATGAAAATCTTTTTCATAAAACTGGATTCTATTATTATAAAAAACAATTGAAAGACTTAAAAAATTAATTAACATTTTACATATAAATTTAGGGTGGATCTTTGCTATGCATATATTCGGTAAAAAATTGATTAATCTATTAATTTTTATTTTTCTTTTACTATTATTTATTTCATCAAGTTTAATGGAAGAATTTCAGGATAATTTTGTTGTAGATAGCCTCGGTAGAAAAGTTGCAATAAAAGATTATCAGAGAATCGGCATAATAAATCCATCAGCACTGAAAACATTTCTTTTTTTAAATTTTGATACTGGCAGAATTGCCGGAGTGGATTCTTATTCAATAGATAAATACAGGGATAAATTGACACCAAAAACTGAAAATTTAGGAGATTTTAACAATCCTAATATCGAATTAATTGTTAAACAAAAAATAGATTTACTTATTCTTGATCAATCATTTTCAATCCAAAAATTATATGAGATTGAAAAATTAAATATTCCATATTTTGTATATTCAACGACACCATCCTCATACGAAGCGATAAAGTTTAATATTCAAAGCCTTTCTAAACTTATTAAAAAAGAAATGAATTTTGAAAAGCTTAAAAATGAACATATAACTTCTTATGAAAAAAAAATATTGAGCTTAAAAGATAAATTCTTAAATAAAACCATTTTAATTATTGTCTGGGCTGATAACAATATTACCTGTTCAGGAGCTGACTCATATTTAACATTGCTTGCTGAATTTGCAGGATTTAAATATGCAATAAATGAAAAGGGCTGGATTAATATATCATTTGAAAAAATGTTAACATTAAATCCAGATTATATAATTGTTGCATCATCATTTGTAGATAAACAGTTTTTCTCTAAAAGCATTTTTAAAAATTTAAAAGCAGTAGAAAATAAAAATATATATTTTTTTAATCAACAGGATGAAGATGTTGTTTTACAGCCATCTTTCGATCTGTGGCAGGGATTTTATGAAATATTAATCAAGTTTAATTTATAGCTTGAAATCAAGATATGGCTTTATTTTTTGATTAAATAGAAAAATTTATTATAAAATTTTTTCTTTAATACTTTGAGATTTATTTTTTAAGTAAGAGTATTTTTTGACGCAAACAAGATAAATTTTTATAAGACTTTTTATTATAAAATAATTTTTATTTATTATAACAATTACTCAATTTACAATAAAGTTTAATTAAACAATAGCATCAAAACATTAATGAGAAGATAAAAATACATTTAATTATCTACTATATTTTTCAATAAATATTGTGATGAATTATTGAAAAACAAAGGTATCTTTGTTCTAAATGCTCATATTGTTCAAAATATCTATTAATATTTAGGAAAAAAAGTTTTGAAATCAATAATTATACATTGATGCAATTCAAAATCTTATTGTAATATAAAAATTTTATTACTAAATATAAATCTCTCTCTTTTTACCATCTATTAAAGGTGATATCAGTCCTTCTTCCTCCATCTGTTCTACAATTCTTGCTGCTCTATTGTATCCAATCTTTAGCCTTCTTTGTAAATATGAAGAAGATACCTTTCTTTCTCTTTTGACAATCTCAACTGCTTCTGGATATAATGGATCATCACCAGAAAAATCATCATTTTCTAAATTATCTTCTTTTTTAACCTGAGCAAAAAGCTCATTTATTGATTTTCTTTCTGTCTTATAATTCTGGCAAATCTTTTTTACGAGCTCTCTTACCTCGTTAGTTGATATAAATGCTCCCTGAATTCTTACAGGTGGCAGTCCTGCAAATGAAAAAAGCATATCCCCATTTCCAAGAAGAGATTCGGCACCAGATGTATCTAAAATAATCCTTGAATCTGTTTTTGAAAATGTTTGAAATGCAATTCTAGAAGGCAGATTTGATTTAATAACCCCTGTTACAACTTCTGCCGATGGTCTTTGTGTTGCAAAAATAAGATGAATTCCAACCGCTCTTGCCATAGCCGAAAGATGTATCAAAGAATCTTCTATTATTTTTTGAGCCGTTTGCATAAGTGCGTAGAATTCATCTATTATTAAGACAAGATATGGTAGTTTTTCAATCATAATCTGATTATAATCTTCAATCGACCTGCTACCATTCTCCTTTAATAATGAATATCTACTCTCCATTTCAGAAACAAGCCATTTTAATGCGGCTGATGCATCTTCTGGATAAATGATAATTTCATCTGTAAGAAGATGGGGAAGTTCATTATATAATGAAAGTTCTACCCTTTTAGGATCTATCAAAATAAGTCTTACCTTTTCAGGGGAATTTGCTACAACTAAAGAGGCAATAAGGGTATTTATGCAAACTGATTTGCCTGAACCAGTTCTACCTGCAATTAAAAGATGTGGTGATTTTGAAATATCTGTTACAATAGTTTTGCCCTCTATATCCTTTCCAAGTATGAATGGTAAATGCATATTTGAATTTTTAAATTCATCTGATTTTGCAAGATCTGTAAAATAAACAATTTGCTTTATTTCATTTGGTATTTCAATTCCAACCGCCTTTTTTCCGGGAATTGGTGCTAAAATTCTTATCTTTTCAGCTGATAAATTATATGTTATATTTTTTTCAAGATTTATAATCTTTCCAAGATTTACCCTTTCATCAATTTCAAGTTCGAACCTTGTAACTACAGGACCTTTTATATAATTAAGTAATTTTGATTCAATCCCAAAGTCCTTTAAGGTTTTTAATATTATTTCTCCTTTTTCTTCTATAACCTTTTTATCCTGCTCTTTATCTTCAAAATGTATGTGAGTTGTTTCTGGTAAAAAGTCTTCAATTCTATTATTTTCTCTAATATTAAAAAATTTTTCATTTTCCTGATTTTCATCAAAATTTATTATTCTTTCTTCGATTTTTATGTTTTCATTTTTTACTTTCTCTTCATATTCTAAATTTCTTTTATTTTCCGTAACTTTTTGAATATTATCTTTTTTCCCATTATTTATTTCAACATTATTAGCATATATTTTAGCATCTATATTATCTTTTTCCCCATTATTTGTTTCACTATTTTTGTCATATATCTTGGAATTTATATTATCCATTTTTTGTACATTACTTTCTTTATATACACTGTCATGCTCTTCGATATAAGGAGATATATTAATCTCTGGTATATTTAATTTTAATACATTTAATTCTCTTTTATTTTTATTTAATTTTTCTTTTTCATTTTCTTCGAAATCAAAACTGGATCCCTTATTTTCTTTACCTATATTTTCTTTACCTATAAAAATATCTTTAATATTTGAAACCTTGCCATCTAAATCTAAATAATATATAATTGATATTAAAAGATATAAGATAAAAAATATTTCTAAAAGCATATATAGAATGAAAAAAGCTGTCTCACTTTCAAAAAGATAAACAATATTCTTATTTATTGAGAAAAAATTTGAACCAAAAAATAATATTTCTAAAAGTGGCAAACTTATTGTAAAACAAAACAGGATTGAAAAAAGAAGATTTAATGCCTTTCTATCTAAAGCAGTATCAAATAATAAAACTAAAAACCATATTACTTCTATTGCCAACCAGGGAAATATACCAAGTGCAACAATGACTTCATTCTGAATTATATATAAAAAAAAGATTAATATTGTTGAAAAAAATGCTAAAAAATAATGCAAAATCTTTATTTTTAATCTATTCATTTTTAAAAAAGTCTCCAAAAAATTATTTACAATTTTTCTTATCATTATAGTTTTTCGGTATGAAATTAAAAAGGTTCTTTATAAAATCAATATCTTTTTTTCTTTTATTTCTTTTCATTTTAAGTTTCTCATGTAAAACATTTACATATAATTTGGAGCAATTTACAGGTCAGAAAGATTCAAACTTCTTAAACTATTTATATCCTATTAACTCTAATGATAACAAAAATCCTATAAATGAAACTATGAATTTTTGTGCGATTTTTGTAGATGAACAGGGCATTTTTTACTCTTTAATAATAGAATTAAATAAACTAAACCTAAACAATACAGACTTCTGGTTTTATGAAATGTATTTTTATGACTACTCTCCCATTCAAAAAGCAATGCAAAATCAGAATGATACAAATACTTCTAAAGGTAATGAAAAGAATAATTTAAATCAGGTTATTGAACCTATACGAATAAAGTTTAGCCAGACTTCAATAAATCCTATGACTCAATTTAATGTTAGCTTAAATAAGATAAGTTTAGGAAAAAATATTTTTTCATGGAAGGATAACAAACTAATATTTGAATTTAAGGATAAAAAAAATTCCATTAAGGTAACTGCTAATTTATATTCTGAAAATAACTTTACAATTACAGATTCACCTATCATAAGAAGCCCATTGGGTCAATCTTACTTTTTTGTTTCTGCAGATTTACCTGTTGAATGTGAGTATAATTTTTATTATACAGATAAATTAAAAATTAAAAAGAAATTAAAAGGTGGTACTGGCATTATTTATAAAAGCTGGGGACCAAATTCTATTTCTGATTATGAATTTCATTTCTTAAAATTTTCTAATTTTAACCTGAAAAATGCAGAAATGAATATACCATCTGAATTTTTAGATAAATCATTTATTATTCTATCAATACCAAAATCTCGTTTTTATTCAGTTGTTGAAATTTCCAGAGAGAACAATATACCTGTATATAATATTATCAAAAATTTTATACCTGAAAATGATTATAGCTATTCAAAAATTATTGCAGATAAAAATAGAAGATATCCATCATTTTTTTCTATATTCTTAAAAAATAATCTTTTTAAATTCTGGCCAATTTACGAAAAATCTGTTGTGCAATTTTTTACCCATGATAGCTGGTTTGGAATGGTTGGAATTTATGATTCTGCTGGAAGGATTATTGGACTGGGTTTTTCTAATCTTTTCGAATATTCCAGAATGAAATAGAATTTAAAATTACAATTTATTTTTTTCTAAAATAATTAAATTAATAATAGTAGATTAAAGCTTTTAATTAATTTTTGTGTAAATCCTATATAAATTTTAATATTATTTTTAATTTTATGACTCTCATTAAAATGATAATAAAAAAATAATATTAAAGGAGGCTTAATTATGTCGCTTGATCAAATTATCAATTCAAGAAGAGCATATAGAGCCATCGAAAAAATTCAAATCTCTCAAAATATAATTAAAAGTCTTGCAGAATCTGCATCACTTGCGCCTTCTTGCTACAATAATCAACCATGGAAATTTGTTTTTGTTGTATCTAATGAAAAACTGGAAAATCTATCTGAAGCTTATAGCAAAGGGAATGAATGGTGTCAGAATGCAAGTATGGTTATTGTAGTTATCTCAAGAAAAGAGGATGACTGTATTATTGGGGAAAGAACATATTATCAATTTGATACTGGAATGGCAATTGCCTTCCTTATACTTAAAGCCACAGAACTTGGACTTGTGGCACATCCAATAGCTGGTTTTAATCCAGATAAAATAAAGCAGATAATTCAACTTCCAGAAGATTATGAAGTTATAACACTTATTATCGTTGGTAAAAAAAGTGATAATTTAAGCATATTAACCAAACCATGGCAAATTGAAAGCGAAAAAACAAGACCTTTGAGAAAACAGTTAAATGAATTCTGCTATATAGATAATTTTTTAAATAATATTTCTCTATAAATAACACTTCTTGTAAACTATATTTCACTTTAAGGATAATTTTCATATTACATAATGACCTTTATAATCTACTAAATATAATTCTACTAAATATAATTCTATTAAATATAATTCTATTAAATATTATTTATACTTCATTAGATATATTGAATTAATCAAATATCAAGAATAAATCCATTTTACTTTTTTATTAAAAATAAATATATTATATATGAATTATTTATTATAAAAAAAATTAAAGGAGAAATTTATGATTAAACAAGAACTTTTAGATGCTATGAATGATCAGATAAATTATGAACTTGAGTCTTACTATATTTATCTTTCAATGGCTGCTTATTTTTCATCGCTAAATTTAGATGGCATGGCTCACTGGATGAGAGTTCAGGCTCATGAAGAAATGATTCATGCCATGAAATTTTTTGACCATATTATAGATAGAGGTGGGAAAGTCATACTTAAAGATGTCAAGCAACTAAAAACAAGCTGGACAAATCCAAAAGAAGCTTGGGATAATGCATATGAGCATGAACAGCTTATAACAAGCAGGATAAACAATCTAATGGCTATAGCCAGAAAGTTACAGGATTTTACAAGTGAGCCATTATTACAATGGTTTGTTAATGAACAAATAGAAGAAGAAGTAAATACATCCAAAATATCCCAACAAATGGCTATAATAAAGGATAATCCTCAGGGTTTATATTTACTTGACAAAGAACTTGCAGCAAGAGCTTTTCCTGCTGGATCCCCTTTTGATCCATTAGCTTATAATGTTCAAAATTAAAAGTTACCATTTAAAATCTTTTTTAAAATTTTGATCATTATTTTGGGAAGGTAATAAAAGGTAATCAAGTAGATATATAATGGCAACAAAAGGTTAATTATTAATCACCATCTTTAAAGTCATTTGTTGTTATTTATATATACTTGCCTTCCCCTTTATTTATCAATATTCCCTTCTCTGAAAAATAAGCTGGTTTACCTCTTAAAAAAGTTGCGTATATTTTATGATTAAATAAAAAATTATTGAAAGGAGAAATTTTCATTTTACTATAAAGCATATTATTATTAAATCTAAACCTTTTATCCTTTTCTATCAATACAAAATCGGCATCACTTCCTTTTAGAATTGCCCCTTTTACAGGATAAATTCCATAAAATTTTGCAGCATTTTCTGAGGTTAATTGAATCAGTCTTTCGATTGGAATTTTATCTAAAAATTCTGATATAATGTATTGATAAATTGTTTGAACTCCATTTATTCCTCCATAATCTTCTAAAAAAGAACCGGTATTTTTTTCTTCCAGTTTACAGGCTGCATGATCACTTGCTATAAAAAGGCATTGTCCATTATATAAAGATTTCCGAAGAGCAATTTTATCTTTTAGCTTTTTAACCGGTGGAGCTGTTTTTATAATAGAACCATACTCTTCAAAATTCTCTTCTGTCCATTGCAAATAATGAGGTGCTGTTTCGAATGTAATATCGCATCTTCTTTTTGCTGATTTTATAAAATCAACTGCTTTCTTAGAAGAGAGGTGGACAATATGGATTGTTGCACCGGTTTTTTCTGCAACAGCTGCAGCATTCCCAACAGCTATAAGTTCTGCTAAATCTGATCTGCTCTCACAATATAATTTTATCTGCATATCATGACTTAAATAACTATAATTTTGTTGATTATCAGATATTTTTTTCTTGAATTGTTTTATGAATTCTTTAATGTATCCATCAATAAATTCATAATCTTCAGCATGAAGCAAAAGTGGTTTTTTAACTTCATAGCAAGTTCGTGCAGCTTTATAAAGCTGATAATTTGTTATTCTCGGGAAACTTTCCATACCGGAAATAAGATAAGATTTAAAACCTTTTACACCGCAGCTAATAAGATCTGTAATATTATTTTCAAAGTTTTTTTCTTCAATGGTTTTACCACATATACCACCAAAAAAAGCAAAATCGCAGTATGACATATTTGATATTATCGATAACTTTTCATTGAAATTTTTTCTATTTGTAACAGGTGGGATTGAAGTACATGGCATATCTATAATGGTTGTAACTCCACCAGCTATGGCTGCTGCACTGGCAGATGAAAAATCTTCTCTAAAATCATAACCAGGTGTATCAAAATGGACATGAGGATCAATTGCTCCTGGCAAAATAAGCATGCCATTACAATTAAAAACAAGATGTTCATTACTTAATTTTTCACATTTTAAGATTTCTTCATTATTAGATTCAAAAAGTCTTTCAATTTTAACAAGTTCAAAATTTTCTCCAAATTCGCTTAAAAGCATATTTTTTGAAAATTTATCATCTTCATAGATTTTTATACTGCTAAAAACACCTTTTTCCCTATCAATTCCTATCAAGGCAAATTTATTTTTGTATATACAATTTGCAAGATAAATCATAGTAATACCCTGTTTTCTAAAATAAAAATTTAAAAACAATCTGTTAATATAGATAATTAAAATCCATTAAAAGGATTAATAATAAATAGAAAGTTAAAATAAACAAATTAAAAAAAACAAATTAAAAAAAATTAAAATTAAAAAAAACAAATTAAAAAAAATTAAAATTAAAATAAATAAAACAAAATAAATAAAACAAAATAAATAAAACAAAATAATTTAAAACAAAATGAAATAAACTAAAATAAATAAAATAAATAAACTATTATTAGTAAAGCTATAAATTATTTTTCAATAATCCTGAAATAATATCTGGTATGAATGGTGAAGTATATAGCCTTATTCCAGTTGCATAAGCAAATGCATTTGCAATTGAAGGAATTGGACCATTTATATTGATTTCAGATACCGATTTAGCACCATATGGTCCTGTTTCCTCATAAGATGGAATTAAAATAACTTTGATCGGCGGGATATCTGCTACATTAAATATTTTATATCTATTAAATGATGGATTTAGCATCCTGCCATTACTGAAATAATATTTTTCAGTCAAAGCATAAGAAAGACCATTTACAATAGCTCCTTCACACTGTCCTTCTGTTAGTGCAATATTTATAGGTGTACCACAATCAACGGCAGCAAGATAATTTAATACTTTAATTTTACCTGTAAGGGTATCAACCTCTATTTCTGCAAAATGTGTCGCAAAAGGAGGTGGAGAAAGCTTACAAAACTCAGAAGATGTGGCTTGAATCTGAAATTGATTATGCTGATACATTGAATATCTAACAATATCAGCATAGCAAACTTTATTTTTACCTGCAATTGCATATCCATCTTCCAGTTTTATATTTTCTTTTTTTTCATTTAATATTTTAGATGCAACATCTAAAAGCTGCTCTTTAACTTTTATTGAAGCTGATAAAACAGCATTTCCTGAAAGATAGGTGGTTGAAGAAGCATAAGCTCCGGTATCAAATGGAGTGACATCAGTATCTGCTGCTATTACATGGATTTTATCGGTCGGCATATCAAGGGTTTCTGCGACAATTTGGGCAAAAACCGTATCTGCTCCAGTTCCTATATCTGTTGCTCCCGTCATCAAGATTACCGAACCATCATCCTGCATTTTCAAATAACATGAAGCCATATCTACCATTGGAATTGCGGATCCCTGCATTAAAACAGCGATTCCAACACCTCTTTTATATCTTTTTGCTGTGTTTTTCTCATTTTTATATTCCTCTCTTTTAGCTTTCCATTCAAATAATTCTGCTCCTTTTGAAAGACATTTTTTTAAGTTATTTGCCTTTACAATTTGTTCGACACCTTCTGTTCCTTCTCCTAAAGCCTTAAAAATAGGTGAGCTTTCATTTTTATCTATTGCCCATTTCATAAAGTAATCAAGTGGATCAATTTTTAAATCTGTAACAATCTCATCAATAAAACAATTCAAGGCAAACTGCCCCTGTGTAGCTCCGTAACCTCTATATGCTCCACCAACAACCATATTTGAATATAAAGATTTTCCGGTAAATCTTACATTGGGAATTTTATTTAAGATAGGTAAAGTTTTGGAACCAACATTTGTTAAAACTGTTAATGAATGTGGTCCATAGGCTCCTGCATTCTCTATTGCAGTCATTGAAAGAGCATCTATTTTACCTGATTTATCATAACCAGCTTCCATAATAATTTGATATTGATGTCTTGTTCTTGTTCCAATAAAAACTTCTGCTCTTGAAAGTCTTATTTTAACAGGGTGTTTTAATACCCATGAAGCATAAGCAACATAAGGTTCAAGTATTACTTCCTGTTTTGAACCAAACCCCCCACCAATTCTTGGCTTAATCACCCTTATTTTAGAGGCTTCTATTCCAGTAACGGCTGATGTTATCCTTCTTGCGTGAAATGGAACCTGTGTTGTCGAAATAATTGTAAGTCTTCCTCTTTGATCAAAGTAAGCTAATGCTGCATGTGGTTCAATTGCACAATGTTGAGCTATATGATTACCATAAATTCTAGAAAGTTTTAATT
The DNA here is from genome assembly GCA_046291015.1 of Exilispira sp. Lineage (GTDB taxonomy): Bacteria > Spirochaetota > JAAYUW01 > JAAYUW01 > JAAYUW01 > Exilispira. Next base: position 12,608 of record JBKBTB010000001.1, read on the forward strand.
CACTTTGATTATAATATTTGTCAAAATCACCAGCCTCCACTTTAACAAATGCGGCAAGATTTTTTTCTGGTTCATATGTTACCGGTATTTTTGCAAATGCTTTATCTTTATCATGGATTATAACATCAGATTTTTCTGCATTGACAAAATCAAATAGAGGTTTTTTTTCTTCATATTTTATTATTAGTTTTGAAGCAGCAACTTCTGCATCCTCACGAGTATCTGCAATAACAAGTGCAACAGGTTCCCCTGCATATCTTACATACTCGGAAAACATCCTGCAATCATAAGGCGATGGCTCAGGGAATCCCTGACCTGCTGATGTGTATAAGGTATCTGGTGTATTTTTATGCCAGAAAATCTCCTTTACCCCTTTTATATCTTTTATCTCTTTGTAATTCTCAATATTCAAGACTTTTGCATAAGGATATGGACTTCTAACAAAGACACCATGATAACAATCAATATCAACATCATCTGTAAATATTTCATCTCCAGAAGCTAAAGATTTTGCATCAATTTTTTCAATTGATTTTTCAATATATTTGTATTTAGTTTTGAGCTCGTTAAATAATTTAATCTTTTCAGCTATTTTTTCTTTTTTTTCAAATTTATTCTTGAATTCCATAAAAACCTCTTTGTTTTTTAATCTTCGATTTTGATTCAACCATAATTTTAATCTTAAAATTTTATAATTTTTGCTTTAAATAATTTGCAGCAAGCTTAACAGCCTCAACAATTTTAACATATCCAGTGCATCTACATAGATTTCCGCTTAATCCTTCTTTTATCTGATTTTCATCAGGATCAGCAATTCTGGAAAGCAAATCATATGTTGCAATAACCATACCAGGAGTACAAAACCCACATTGAACAGCTCCAGCATCAACAAATGCTTTCTGAATTGGATGAGGATTATTTGTATCACCAAGTCCATTTGATGTTATAATTTTGCTTTTTTCACAACTTGCAGCAAAAACCTGGCAGGAATTAACAGCTTTTCCATCAAGTAAAACAAGACAGGAACCACAGGCACCTTCTTCACAACCACACTTAACATCCTTATACCCTATCCTTCTTAAGAAATTAAGAAGAGTTTCTGTCGCATCAGTATTTGCAAGTAAATCCTGTCCGTTTATATTTATTGATATCTTTATATCATATTTATCCTCAAGATACTTTTTATAACTTATCTTTTTACCAAATGTAGACATAAGTCCTCCTTTTTTAGATTTGGTATTTTAAATTTATAGTTTTAATTTCTATTTTTATAAATCTATATTTTTTCTTTTACATTTTTATAAAACTATTTTTTTATTTTATTATATTTTTCTATTTCTTAATTTTTCTATTTTTTAATTTTCCTATTTTTCGATTTTTCAATTTCTTAGTTTTTCTATTTCTTAGTTTTTATTCAACATTTTTAATCTTTAATTTTTATTTTACATTATTAAATCTTAAATTTTTATATTTTTAATAGCCTCAAAAAACAAAGACTTAAGTGTATTTTCTTTATATTCCTTATCAAATCTAAAATCATCTGAAAAACCATAATTTGCATTATAAATTATGTTTTTTAAGCTTTCCTTGTCATCAATATTAACTTTAAGGAATTTATCATTAAAATTTTTATCAAAAAATACTACTTTCTTATTCCCTGAAATCGCAGCGGTAAAACTATTAAATCTTGAATCATTGCCAAGCAAAAAGGAAAATGAGAATCTAAAGACAGCATAATCAAAATTTGTTAAAGAAAATCTTTCTGTATAATACTTTAAATTTTCATCAAATTCTATTATAATTTCCTTAATAATATGGGGAAAATTTTTTCTTTGTTCGATATAATCTAAAAGTTCTATTTTTTTATCATCATTATATATAACAGTTGTTGTTGTTAAAAGAAGAGGACTGATTATATCTGACCAGATTGGAAGATCATAAAGCGAACCACCAATCGTGATCCTATTTCTTAAGGGATAAGAAGCTGAGCTGGTAAGTGAAGAAAGGAATATACCATAAAATGAATCGATAGGAGGATTACATACTTTTAGATAGTCAATAATCTCGTTAAAAGTTGTAGTCGAGCCAATTATTAGTTTTTTTGTTGATTTGTCTTTTTTGATATAAGAAAGATTACATTTTTTTAAGTTAATAAATCCTTCATTTTTAAATCTTTTTACTCTTAAAATACCCGTGCACCCTCCTGCAGGAATTATAGATGGATTATTTAAATGAAGTTTATAAGCCTGCTCAAAATTTTCTGGTGTATACCATTTTAATTTCTCTTTGTTCATAGATATAAACCCCTTCATAATTAATATTTATTTGATTTCTTTAATTTATTATACTTTTTATTATGCTTTCATATTTCTACTTTTATATTTATTTATTTAATAATATTTTCCAGATAATAATTTTAAAATTCCATTTTCTAAATAATATTAGCCTTCTCAAGTAGTTCTTTTGCTATTCTATTGCCATTTACTGCAATTTCTATTTCATCCATATTTGTAAGTTTCCCATCTTTAACGACAACAACACCATTGACTATTGTATACTTTGTCTGGTGATTATTTCCGGTAAATAGAAGTGCTGCAAATGGATCAGATAAAGAACCTGCAAAATCTATCCTGTCAATAATCTTAAATACTGCGATATCAGCAAGATAACCAGTTTCAAGCTTTCCAGATTTATTAAATCCAAGAATTTTAGCACCACCATTTATTGCTATATCAAAAACCTGTCTTGCGCTTAAAGCTTCTGAGCCATATTTTACTCTCTGTAAAAGTAGAGCCATTCTTGCTTCTGCAAGAATATCTGAGCTATCATTTGATGCTGAACCATCAACTGCTATTCCAAAAGTTACTCCTTTTTCAAGTCCTTCAGTTACCCTGCATATTCCGCTTCCAAGTCTCATATTTGAAGATGGACAATGAGCTATACCTGTTTTAGTTTTTGCAAGTAGTTCGAGTTCTTCATCATTGAAAAATATTCCATGAGCATAGAAGACATCTTCACCTATAAAATCAAGATCCTCCATAAGTTTTAATGGTCTTCTTCCATATTTTTCAAGGCAATATTCAACTTCATCAACTGTCTCAGCAAGATGAGTATGAAGTTTTACTTTATATTTTCTAGCTAAAGCCGCACTTTTTTGCATCAAGGATTCACTTACGGAAAAAGGAGAACAAGGAGCAATAATAACTTTTCTCATTGCATTATCTGAAGGATCATGAAAGGTATTTATAATATTTTCAGTTTCTGCTAAAATTTCATCTTCATCCTGAACAACATCGTATGGTGGCAATCCTCCGTCCCTTTTGCTTTTTGACATGGAACCCCTTGTTGGTGAAAAACGAATACCAAGTCTATCTGCAACATCGAATTGAATTTTCATAATGCTGATATTGTTTTCTGTTAATTTCTCCGGATATAGATAGTGATGATCGGTAGTTAAAGTGCATCCTGTTTTTAACAGTTCACCTATTGCGATTGCGCTCGACCAGAAAATTGCTTCTTCATCTATATGTTTCCAGATTTCATATAGATAAACAAGCCAATCAAAAAGCTTTGCATTTTGAACTGCAGGCAAATTTCTTGTTAGTGTTTGATAAAAATGATGATGAGTATTTACAAGACCAGGTATAACTATCGAATCACTACAATCTAGTATTTGAAGCCTTTTTTTCTCTTCATCGGTTAAATTATTGATTAAATTTATACCTATTTCTTTGATTTTATTCTCTTCTATAAGTAAATCTTTCCCATATTCTATTTGATCATATACTGAACGGACAAGAGCATAACAATTTTTAAGCAATATCATAATTATCCCCTGCCAATTATTATTTTATATTCTTTTATTTTTTATTTATTTTTAATATTTTTTAATCAATTTTTATGTTATAAGCAAGATAATTATAATATATTCAAAAAAAATTAAAAGGGTTGAATGTTAAAAGTAATTATATATATATCGAAGATTATAAATAATTGTTCAAAGCACAGGATTCACCATCTTGCTGCTTCATTTTCCTATTATTTTATATTATCCATACCTGCAATTCTTATGCTGATATTTGTCTTAAGTAATCAATTTTTATCCTATTCTTCGGCGATTGAAAATCTTTACCCGGCATTTATTAATTTATTTGGAGAAGATATTTACAAATATATAGTAAAATTGCTTGAAACAATATCCTTAAACAGAAATATTGGATTTTATACATCTTTGAGTATATTTATTCTTATTATTACCTCTTCTTCTCTCTTTGTATTTACAAAGGTCTCTTACAGCAATTATAAAAATTTAAGTAAAAAACAAAACTTTTTTCTTAAATGGCTTAAGACTCGGATTTTTTCTATTTTGTTGACTCTTATAGTTTTAGGTTTTTATTTTATTTCAATACTAATAAGCCCAATAATTAAAAAAACCCTAAATTATTTTATTGCCGAACGTAGCTTAAATATTTATAAATTTATTTTAGATTATATTATCTCTCCTTTTTTATTTAGTTTCTTTTTTTCGCTTTATATTCAGATGGTTTTTGAAAATATACCGATAAGATTCGCCTTTTATAGTGGAATTCTCACTGCTTACCTTGGAAAAATTGCAAATATCTTTCTTTTTAAATTCATACCAAAAACTCTTGCTGGTTCTATTTTTTCTAAAGCCGGTTCCAGTTTAATTTTACTCATATATATTTATTATATTGGTATAATAATTTTTTTTGGTTTTGAAACTGCGGCAACATTATGGGAAATAAATAAATTTCATCATGGTTATAGATGGCTAACAAAAAATCATCTAAAAAGATTGTATCAATACAACAAATACATAATTCAAAAAAAAATTAAAAAATAAAAACAAATTTAATTAAATTTAAATTTACAAATTTTAATCTTTATTAACCTAATAATATTAATATTTTCTATATTTTATCATAACAATATTTTTCTTGACATAATTTCACAAATTAAAATATTTAAATCAGTAAATTGAAGGAGAAAGTATGAAAAGGACATTTTTTGCTGCTATTTTTATTTTATTTTTTACTATTTTATTTTCATGTCAATCACCCATTGATCTTTTAAGTGATCCTGGAATCGGTCCGGAAAAGGCTGCTATGTACGTTCCAACAACAAGACTCAATATGACATCAAAAGATGCATATGAGCAAGATGATTCAACAACTTATGCAAAAACAATTACTGTAAATGCAACACCTCAAGAGCATAATTTTTATGATGATGCTAAAGATTATATGAAATTCACCGCGGTTGCTGGTACTACTTATGTAATCGAAACAATTGTTTATGGTTATGCTGATACAGTTCTATATCTTTTAGATGGTACCACTACTATTGCTTCAAATGATGACAAAGGGGATGGTACTTATGGCTCTAAGATAACATGGACAGCAAGCTCTTCTAAAACTTATTACATTTTATCTTATTCTTACAATGGTAGATATGGTACAAACAGAGGTTATACAATTTCTTTAACAAGTAATGGTGGTGGTGGCAGTGGTATAACCCTTCCACAACCAAAAAAAAGCTGGACTATTCTCGTTTATCTAGATGCAGACAATAACCTTTCATCATACGGAGATTATGATATTAATGAAATGAAAGCAGTTGGATCAGATAGCAACATAAATATAGTTGTTCTATGGGATAATGCTGGAAGTACTCATGGATACTATTATATTCAGACAACAGGCGCTATACTGTTAAAAGATGTTGGTGAAGTCAACATGGGCTCTGAAACTACAGCTAAAAACTTTATAGATTATGCAACTTTAAATTTTCCTGCTGATCACTATATGTGGATATTCTGGAATCATGGTGGAGCAGTCGATAGATCTTTAACACCAAAAGGTGTTTGCTGGGATGATACAAATAGTTCAGATCATTTAAGTGAAGTTGAACAAAAATCAATAATCTCTTACTTGAATTCAAAAACAGGCAAAATGCTTGATGTTCTTGCTTATGATGCTTGCTTAATGGCTTGTGCTGAACTTATTTATCAGTTTAGAGGCATGGCAAGTTATCTTGCTTCTTCTGAACAGACAATACCTGGAAATGGTTATGATTATAGATTTATCTCTTATATCAAAAATAATCCAACTACTACTGCTTATTATGCTGCAAAAGCTATTTTTGACTACTATAAATCCACTTATAGCACCACTTCTGATGTTACATTCTCTGTTGTAAATTTGTCCTATGCTAGTAATCTTGGTACAGCTCTTAACAATTTTGCAACAGCAGCAAAAAATAGTGGTATATCTGGAACAACATTTAAAAATTTAAAACCTACAAGCAGTTTTTCTGGATACACATGGGATCTTTATGTATACATGAATAATATCTATAACAATTCAAGTATAACCACTACTGTTAAAAATTATGCAAAGGCTGTTATGGATTTAGTTAATCCAGCTAATGCTCAACTTGTTGTTCTTGAATGGCATGGATCGACATGGACTGGCAAAGCTTATGGAGTTTCTATAACATTAAAATCTGATACAACAATTTATCAACAACTTGATATATGTATCGATACTCAATGGAATGAATTTTTAACTTTTGCCGGTTTTTAATCTTTAAATCAATTAATTAAAATTAAAAAGGGACTAACTTATCAACATTGTTAGTCCCTTTTTTTTATTTATTCAGTTAATTTGTTTATTCGTTTAATTTATTTATTCATTTAAGTTATAATTATTCTTAAAGATCTCTGGATAATTATTGATTAAATAAATTGCAAATCTCGATATATCACTATTTTCTTTAATTCTAAATTGTCCTTCTATTTTTTGAGATTCAATTTTTAAGATATTTTTCCCTTCATCTTTAATATATATAGAAATATTTTCTTTGTCAGTGTATGGTTCCACAAAAATCCCACTATTTTCAGAATGATTGAATTTTTTTAATGAATCAAAAATGGTAAATTTGTCCTTATATGGAAAACCTTCGTATGGACAGAAAGTCTCGCAATTTCCACATTCATTGCATAAATAATCCAAATGAATAATCTGATAATTGTCATTGAAATCTGGATTTGAATATGGTATTACTCTGTTAGCTCTATTTGGACAAACATCCACACATCTTCCACAATAAATATTACACGAAAGACATCTAACATAATCATCTTTTACGGGATATTTTCTTTTACCCCGATTCACCATAGACTTTTCATCAAATGTTTTCAAATAATCAATTGGATTAAAATTAGAAAAAATATCTTCCTTTATATTGTTATTTTCTAAAATCTTATCTGTAACAATTCTTGCATCGGCTATTGCTTCTACGACAGAAGCAGAACCAGAAGTACAATCACCAACAAAATAGATACCTTCTTTCTCTTTATGAAACATAAAAGAGCTTTTATCTAATTTTTCAAGATCATCTATTTTGATATTATTTATAGTAAACCAATCCTTATCTCTATCTTCACCTATTGCAAAAATTATAGAATCTGCTTTCAAGATTTCAAATTGGGCAGAAGGTACTACAGTTCTTCTACCATCTTTGCCTTTCTCATCAAGTTTCATGATTTCACAGGTCAATGTACCATTTTTATATGAAATTGGTTGCCTTAACATTCGAAAACTTATTCCATCTTTGCAAGCATTTTCATATTCCTCCCTATCTGCTGGAAGCTCATTTTCTGTTCTCCTGTAAACAACAGTTACATATTTAACCTTGTTGACTCTTATTGCGGCTCTAGCGGCATCCATAGCCGAATTCCCGCCTCCAATAACAACTACCTGTTTGCCTAAATTTAATTTCTTATTTTCATTATATGCTTTTAGAAACTCTATTGCATCAAAAACATTCCCTTCACAATATTCAAGATTTAATTTTTTAGATTTATCTGCACCGATCGAAACAATAATATATTTATATCCCAGATCTTTTAATTCAGAAATATTTTCTACCTTTTTATTAATAAATTTAACATCTAAAAATTTTAATAACTCTATATCTTTTTCTATTGTTTTCTTTTTTATTCTAAATTTAGGTATTATTGAACTGACAATTCCACCAATTTCCCTTTCTTTTTCAAAAATAGTAACATCGAAACCAGTTCTTGCTAAAAAATTAGCACAGGAAACACCTGCAGGGCCACCTCCAATAATTGCAATTTTTATATTGTTTTTAATTATATTTTTCTTTTCATCTTTTATATAATTCTTTAAATATTTTAGACCATTCTTACTGGCAATTAATTTTTCTGCTCTTATTTCAACTGATTTATCATAAAAGTTCCTGGTGCAGTTATACATGCAAAAATGAGTACAAATTGTACCTGTTATAAAAGGCAAAGGATTTTTTGAAAATATGACTTTTATTGCATTTTTGTAATCTTTCTTCTCCAAAAACCTTAAATATTCTGGAATGTCCTGATGAATAGGACAGGAGACAACACAAGGAGCTATAAAACAATCAAAAAGCGGTATTTTATCCTTAATAACCTTTTTTCCTAAAGGGAAAAATGGATGAGAAGGAATTTTTTGATAAAGTTCACCACTTGAAATCTCAGATGCATTTATTTTCTTGTGTTTTAAAGGAATACTTATCTCGGCTTTTTTCGAAATATGATAAAGTCTATAATATCCACCTGGTTTTAATATGTCGGTTACAATTGTAACAGGATAGATCCCATTTTTTAATACTTCTTTTATATTAAATTGATTGATACCTGCAGAAAATGATATGGTAAGATTTTTAAACTTTTTTCTGAAGATTTCAGCGACTTCTAATGATAATGGGAAAATAGCTCTACCAGAAAGGTAAGACATTTCCCCTTTTAAGTTTGTTTGATTGATAGTAGCAAGTGTGTTGCTCACTTTTATACCAAAATTAAGTCTTCTTTCTCTTGCTTTTTCTAAGGATCTTTCAACAATTTCAAAAGCCTTTTCAAGAATAAGATCATGAGCAAAACTTTCTTCAGACAATTTTATATAGCCAAAACCATGACTGTCAAGTATGCTTTTTACTTTATGGTAACCTAAAAGAGTGGGATTTACTTTTAATAGAAGATTTAATTTTTTTTCAACAAAAAGATATTTTATAATACTCTCAATTTCTTCTGGTCTTGTACCATGCATTGTCGATAAAGTAAATATATTTGAGATTTGATATGATTCTTTTGCTATTTTTTCAAAAATTTGAAAAGGAAATTCTTTACCCAATTTATTTGATATTTTTCTACAAAAAGGCTTTTTTAAAATATCTATAAGATCAGCTGCTAATTTACTTACATACCTGCCTTTACCGCAAATTTCGTCTATAAATTTGTTTACCTTTTCTGAACGAATTCCATCATAACTATAACCAATGCTAGCTACAAATATAAATCCATCATCTATTTCATCTGATTTTTCTTTATTAATTGATTTTAATTCTAAAATATCCTTTAGTAAAATTATGATTAAAAAAGATTTGATATATTCTTCAATAGCCTGCTCTATCTTTAATTCAGAAGACCATTCTACATTGTATCCTTCATCTACGGCATAAATACAAGGTTTATCTACTTCAATACTATCATTTTCCTGGACGGTTTTTAATTCTATAAATCTTGCTCCTGTTAAAAAACTAACTATTATATTTTGAGCTAGCTGAGTATGAGGTCCGGCAGCTATTCCAGAGGGCAAATCAAGAGATTTTCCCCAAAAATTTATTCTTCCCCTGCCTGATGGTTTATAAAAATAATTATTGTTTATATCAAAAATAGAGCCACTTCTTGTATATTCAGTGAATATTGAATATATCAGCTCTTCTAAAGATAAGGGATTCATGATATTTCCCATAAGATATCTCCTGGAAGAATAAACTTGATTCTTTGACTGTATCTTTTAATTTCTATCTTCTATTCTTATATTTTTCCCAATCACTTAAGAAAGTTTGCAATCCACTATCCGTAAGAGGATGTTTCATTATTTTTAATAGGACATTCATTGGAACTGTAACAACATCGGCACCTATTTTAGCAGCTCTTAAAATATGTTCGGGATGTCTTATAGAAGCAACTATTATTTGAGTGTTAAAAGAATAATTTGTAAAAATTTTTTTTATATCTTCAACCAGTTTAATACCTTCAGTACTTATATCATCCAGCCTTCCAACAAATGGTGATATATAGGTTGCACCGACTTTCGCAGCTATCAATGCCTGTAAAGGTGTAAATACCAAAGTTACATTTGTCTTTATCCCTTCTAAAGACAAAACTTTAGTAGCTTTTATACCCTCTTCAATCATAGGAATTTTAATAACTACATTTGGTGATATTTTTGCAAGAATTCGAGCTTCTTTAATCATATTTTCAGCATCTATAGACACTACTTCTGCAGATATTGGACCTTTAACAATATCACAAATTTCTTTAATTCTTTGATTAAAATCAACATTTTCCTTTGCAATTAATGTAGGATTAGTGGTAACTCCATCAATTATACCAATTTCATACGCTTTCTTTATCTCTTCAATATTTGCAGTATCTAAAAATATTTTCATAATCTTACTTCTTTTTGGTTATTTGTTCTATTTTTTGAAGCATATATTTTGCCAATTTAACGGCTGCACTTGAACCATTATATTCTTCTATTACTTTCTTAAACCATATTGTAGCTATATCATATTTTTTCATGTTAAAATAAACAAAACCTATTTCATAACATGCCCATGAAGTAAACTCTTTATCATCTGGAAATTTTTCAAGTATTGTCATAAAATATTTAATCGCAACATCATAAGCCTGATTATCAAATGCTAATTGACCTTCTAAAAGAAGCTTTTCCGGTGGATAAATATTACCATTTGAATCATTTATAACATATTTGTAGGTCTGGCAGGATGAAAAAAATAAAATAATCAGTGCAGTAAATAAAAATAAACTTTTTTTAACCATCGAACCCTCACAAAGTTATATAATAAAAACAATTTTAAATAATCATCTTGTAGGATAATTCAATAAAATCTTTAATTCAATTTGACTAATATAAATTAAAAGTATTTTAATATACTTTATATTTATACTTTATATTTCTAAAAGAGCTTCTAAAAACTTAATGTTTTGCTTAAATTCTCTTAATTTTTCCTCATATAGCAAATCTCTATATCGATTCTTAACATCCATCTCCATCTTCCATTTTGGAAGATTATCGATACACTTATTGATCTCCTCAATTTGCTTTTTGAGAAAATTTACCCTTTCATCCTTTGTTAAATTGTGCAAAAACAAAAGTTTTAGCTCAAGACCAAATCTTGTTATAGCTGTTCCCTTAAAAGGTTCTTTTAACCACTCCTTGATTTTAGTCTTTCCTTCATCTGTAATAGAATAGACTTCTTTGGGTATTTTGCCATCCATAATTTTCTTACTTTTTAATAATCCTCTTTTTTCCAGCCTTTTTAATGCTGGATAAATAGAACCGGGAGATGCAGACCACCGTATAATATAAGATTTGTCAAAGATTTTCTTTACATCATATCCTGAAAAATCATTAATTGAAACCAATCCTAAAAGGACATATTCTAATTCTGTAGTTTTAATAGACGCCTCCCAATTATTAATTCTAAAATAACTAATCAAATATTAAACACTCAATATATTTTGTCAATATTTTATCTGTTTTTATTTGCATTCTATATTCAATATGATAATTATTTTAAAAAAACAAGGAAATTTATGCCTAAATTTTTGAAATATTATGATAGAATTCTTTTAAGTAAAAATTTATCAGATAAATCCATAATGAAATTTTATAATTCAGGATATCACAAAATATTTTGCACTTCTTCTTTTAATTATAAAATAGTACAAAAATATTTCATCTTAAGGGAAGAACTTACGCCTGAAGAAAGACTTTATTATCTTTTTGAACATCTTTCTTCAAAGAATTATTCTGATTATCCAGTATATTTATTTCTATATGGCGATAAAATGATTGAAAAAAAGCCAATTGTGAATTTATTTTTAGAAAAAGAAGATCCAAATCTTATAAGACTTCTTAATAAAAAGATTGAAAACATTATGAAATTCAAACCATCATCATCTATTCTCGTTACTTTCGATAATTATCACTTAATACAATTCAAACTCAAAGGACAAAAACTTTTACCAAGTAATCAGATAGAAAATATTTATGGTATTAAGGGAAGAATCAGCTGGATTAATCTCTCCACTAAAATTAGATTTTTAGATTTTTCATATTTAAAATGCTATGGAACAATCTATGATCCTTTCAAAATCTGGAAAAAATCTTTTCTGGAAAGCTATAATTTCGAAATAATTTAATCTATAAAAAAACATTTTTATTTATAAAATTTAAGAATAAGAAAAAATGAAATATCTTACAAAAGAGATCAATTTATCAGATAAGATTGTTTTATTAATGGGACTTGGATTAAATGGCGGGGGACTGGGAGCTGCTCTATATCTTGCTCCTAAAGTTAAAAAGCTGATAATTACAGACTTAAAATCTCAACAAGAACTTTTGCCTTCGTTAGAAAGATTAAAGAATTTTAATAATATAGAATATCATCTTAATGGCCATTATTTAGATGATTTTTTAAAAGCAGATATTATCTTAAAAGGCGCTGGTATTAAATATTCAAATCAATACATTAAAGCAGCAATAGAAAATGATAAGATAATCGATACCGATATTGGATATTTTTTTGAATTAGCTAATTTCCCTATAATCGGAATAACTGGATCAAAAGGGAAGTCTACAACAACTACTTTGATATATCAGATTTTATCTTCTGAAATTGAAAAGGTAATACTTGGCGGTAATATTGCCATAAGTCCTCTTATTCAAATTGAAGAAAAAAAGGATGCAAAACTTGCAGTTCTCGAGCTTTCAAGCTGGCAGCTTTCCGATTTAGCTGTTCATAGAAAATCACCTGATATTGCTGTACTCACGACAATTTTCCCCGATCACTTAAATTTTTATAATTCGATGGAAGAATATTATGAAGATAAAAAAAATATTTTTAAATATCAAGACAAAGATAATTATGCAGTAATAAATGTTTGCAATGAATATCTTTATAAATCTATTATCAACAATGAGATTAAATCCAATATTATATTTGTTGCAAATTTAGATGAATATAGTCCAGATAAATATACTGATAAAAACATTTTACAAAAATTAAATAGTCTTTTATCAAAAGAATTTTGTTTTTTTACAATAAAATATAAAGATAATATCTTTCTTCTTAAAAATAAAAATTTTAATTTTAATTATTCATTAAATCAATACTTTATAAACAATAATGATGAATATCCTGAATATAATAATATTTTGAAAAAGATAAATATAGAAATAAGTATAAAACAGGATAAGCAAATCGATAAAGACAAATTTGATCTTTTTGTTCTGCCTTCGATTAGTAAAGTAAAATTAAAGGGGGAGCATAACTTTACAAACATATTGTTATCTATAAGTACAGCTATTATATCTGGTATAAAAATTGAAAATATCTATAATACTATTCAATCATTCGAAGGACCAGAATTCAGACTTCAAACTGTAAGAGAATTCAACGGTATAACTTTTATAAATGACACAACGGCAACTGTGCCGGATGCTGTTGCTGCATCTATTTTAGCATTAAAAAATAAAGGTAGAATTATATTAATAGCAGGTGGTGTCGATAAAAAACTTCCAGTTGATAAGATGGCTGAATGTATAGCAGAAAATGTATACAAATTATATTTACTCGAAGGCAGTGGTTCTGATATTTTGAAAAACAGGTTACTATCCTATGGTTTTAATTCATTTGAAGATGGTTTTAAGGATCTTAAAAAACTTGTCGAATATGCATATAAAAATGCTGAGGAAAATGATATTATTCTACTATCTCCAGGTTTTGCTTCATTCAATTTATTTATAAATGAGTTTGACAGAGGAAAAATTTTCAATCAAGCAGTTTCAAGTTTAAAGTAATTTAAATTTCAATCAAATATCTTTTCTATATAAAAACCTTTATCCAATATCTTAACTTTATTTATATTAATTTTTTTATTAAAAAAAATGAAAAAATTGTTTTGAGCAAGAGGTATAAATAAATAATTTTTTAGAATTAAATATTCTATTTCTTTATATATTTTAGCTGGATTTTTTAATATATATTGATAGTTAGCTTCTATAAAATTATAAATTTCATTTTCAAATGGTAAAACCAGATCAATATTATTGTCTATATTTATATTAAATATGTGTTGAAAGCTATATGGATTATACAATTCAAAATCAATTAAAAAAGGATAATCTATTGATAAATTAGTAATGAAAAAGTCCCAATTTTTAGTCGCATAAATTCTGGCAATCATATTATTTAAGTTTTCATTGTAACCATTTACCCGAATATTGTTTTTATTTAAAATTTCTACTACCTTTTCCATAAAAATTTTTGATGTTAGATCATCACTTATTGAAAAAAGATAAAATACAAGTTCTTTTTCAATATTATCAAATTTATTTCTACCGAAACTTTTATAAATATTTTGATATGCAGTTATATATTTATTTTCCTTTATTTTATTATAAATAAGACTAAAAAGGTATCTTCTAAAATTAATATCATTTATATACTTTTTATTTTCAATATTTGCAGTCTGATAATTAAAAAAAAGAACATAAAAGAATTCTGGATCATAAACTTCAATACTCCCGACTTTTGAAAATTTTTTTAAAAAATTATAATCATTAAAATCTCCAAAACAAATATCTACTTCCTTGTTGATAAGTTTCTGCAAGATTATATTATTATCTTTTATTATTTCAAATCTTAATGATTTATATTTATTTTGATTTTTACCTTTTAAGATATTTTTCTCAAGTTCAATAAATTCACTGTTATTTGATTTAATCTTCCATCTTCCTGTTGAAATTACCGGTAATTCCATATAATCAACACTACCATATTTATAGTAAAGATCAGGTTTTTTCTCTATTTTTTCAAAAATTTGTGGGCTAAGAATTGGAAATGTAAATAGATGACCTATTTTTTGCATATTGTTTATATAAGATGATTGTTGATCAAATTTTATGATCAAATAATCTTCATCTTTTTCAATAATCAGATTTTTAATATCTGGAATTAATGAGTTTTCGTCATCTATAATCTTTTTTTTAAAATAGTTAAAATATTTAATTAAAAAATCTGTATCTATTAAATTTTCATTTGAGTCCAAATAGTTTTTTTTAATCTCTATTTTAACCTTATCTTCGTAAATAATGAATTTCTTAGCTATAAAGGGCTCGAAATTATCTGTATTTTTATACATTGAAAACAAAGAACCATAAATAAGATTCACAATTGTTTTCTCATCTTTATTTGTAACCAAAAAAGGATTTAAGGTTTTTACTTGATTAACAGCGATTTTGTAAACTTTATCATCCATCTCTTTATCAAACTGACATCCAGAAAGGAAAAGAAAAGAGCCAAGTAAGAAGAATAATAAAAAGTATTTAAATATAGATTTAATCAATTTTAAATATTCAGTTAATCTTTCCACAACTTCCCCTGGTATATGTAATTTTTTTTGCAAAATTCTTCAAATTTATTTATCAATTGTAGCTTATTTGATTTCCATTTAGGGGCAATAAATCCTTCTTCAGGGTCTGAAAACAATCTAAAAACAATTATATCATTTTTCAAATAAGAAATTGCCTTTGCCAGTAAACTAATATATTCCTCTTCTGATAAAACTTTCTGTATTCCTTTTTCATAATACTTTACAATTTCAGTATTTGGTAAAATATATAGATTATGAAATTTAATTCCATCTATCCCGGTTTTATTTAAAAATTTAATTGTTTCAATTAAATCTTCGGTTTTTTCATCATTAAGTCCAATAATTATATGAGCAATTATCTTAATACCATAAGATTTCAACAGATTAGCCGCAAATTCAAAATCAGATGCCGTATGTTTTCTATTGATAAATTGAAGAGTTTTTTCATTTGAAGATTGCAAGCCCAGTTCAATCCATAAATCATAATTTTTCGAATAATTAGATAGAAACTTTGTTTTTTCAAGATCTATGCAATCTGGTCTTGTGCCTATAAAAACACCGTCAAATTTAGCTAGATTTAGAGAATAATCGTAAATTTTTTTCATATTTTTAATTGAGTCAAATGTATTTGAAAAGGATTGAAAATATAAATATAAAAGAGTTTTACCATCCCTTTTATACAATTTTTCTATTTGATTTTTTATTAGTTCCATTCTTTGCTCAATGGTAAATCTATAAAGATATCTTTTTGCTAAAGATTTATCTTCTCTGGAAAAATTTGATTTTAGGATAGCAGAAGAATTATAAGCCAGTGAACCAGTAGAAGAACAATAAATACATCTACCTGGACAAGAAAACCCTGCATCAATAGGTAATCTTTTAAATTTCTTACCATATTTTTCTTTGAAATAAGATGAGGCTGAAAAATATATTCTTTGATTCATTTTTTATTTTTTGATTTATATTGATATTATTTATCTTTTATTTTTTATGTTTTATTTTTTACATCTTTTATTTTATATTTTACATTTTACATTATATCTTTTAAATTGTATCTTTTACATTTCATCTTATGCATTTTATCTTTTATATTTTATCTTTTATGCTTTATCTTTTAATTTTATCTTTTATACTTTATCTTTTATACTTTATCTTTTAATTTTATCTTTTATACTTTATCTTTTATACTTTATCTTTTCATTTTATCTTTTATACTTTATCTTTTATCTCGGAATTATCTCTTTAACATCATCGTTTTCGGTTGTATCTATTTCTTTATTAGAGTAAATCTGGTCATTAGACATTTTACCAGCTACACCAAAAATGTGATTTGAAAGGTCATCCTGATGCTCTTTTTTAAATTGTGCAGCTATTTCTTTCAATATATCGCTTTGCTTTGATAGATTTTGTATGGAACCCAGCATTTCAATTAAAAGCTCAGAATTTTGATTGACAAGCTTGTTAACACTATCTATCTCTTCATAAATCTGATTTGTAACCTGTGTTTGAGTCGTAATTTTCGTATCAATCTCTTCTATTTTTGTAGCTGTGTCTTTAATGCCTTCTACTATATCGTTTAAAGCTTCATTTGCTTCGTTTGAAAAAGTAACCCCCTTGGTTACACTTTTAACAAGTTTATCAACAGTATCTGTAATCTTTTTAATAGCTGTGGATGAATTTTCAGCAAGATTTCTTATTTCTGATGCAACTATAGAAAAACCAGCTCCTTCTGCCCCTGCTCTTGAAGCTTCAATGGATGCATTTAATGCAAGTAAGTTAGTTTCATCTGCTACTTCCGCTATAAACTTAGCGATTTCATTAATTGAACTTGAAGATTCGGATATATCATTCATAGATTTTATAAGATTTTTTATAGATTCTGTAGATTTGAGTATTCTTTCTCCATTTTTAGCAGAAAGCTCTTTTGCGATAGTTGCATATTCTTTAATAGAATCGGCAATAACCTTAAGTTCCATCATAGAACTGGTAATTTCATTAATTGTATCTCTTTCATTTTTTATTCTTTCACTTATATTTTCTGAAAACATATTCAAAGTACTGGCATTACCATTTATATCGAGTACTGAAAATTCTATCTTTTTCAAAGTATCCGATAAAAATTCAATAAAACTATCTAAATTCTTTTTTATTTCTATAGCAATAGCACCTTCATAAGAAATTTTACCGCCAGTCAATTCGCCTTTACTAACTTTTTCCAGAGCAGCACTGATCTGTTTTAGAAAATTTTTATCTATAAA
>JBKBTB010000156.1:0-4362 GCA_046291015.1 Exilispira sp.
ATCAAGTCTTTTATCTTTATAAATTTCCATCATTGATTTTGCATATTGCTTGTTTATACTATCAATATAAATATCAAAAAGTATTTCTACAAATTGATGAACCGGAAAATATTTTACATTTATAATTGAAGATGCCTCTTTCATTAAATGATAAAAATGATTGCTATTGTGAAACCACTTATCGAGTTGAAGATGAATTTTCATTCCTGAAAATAGAGAAAAAAGAGGTAAATGATCTTTTAATGATAATAATTTATTATCAACATCTTTCTCATAAATTCTACATTTGCTATTTTGCATAGATAATATATCGGGTAGAGTAAGGCCCAGATTATAATAATAATCCTGCGGATAGATAGAAACCATATGATGTGCTAAAAAATTCAATCTTGCTCCTTAGTTAATAATAATTTCAATAATAATTTTAATAATAATTATTAATTAATCATAATTATATTTTTTTGCACTTTATTAAAACAATAATTTGACAAAAATAATATCTTTAAGTATTTATAAGTTAGAAGCAAAATTTTATCAACAACTTAAAATAACTTTCTTTGAATTTAAGAGTTTTATCTTAATTTGCAATAATTAATCGGAGTAATTAAGATGAAAAGTGTAATGAAAAATTTTATTTTTATCATTTTACCAGTCTTATTAATGATATTATTTATTATCTTTCTTTTCAGCCTGCCAGCTACTTTTGGTATAATAAAGTGGAATGAATATTATAAAAATCTTTTTATAAAAATTTTATTCTTACCATTTGTTATATCTTTTATAGGTATATTTTCAATAATTTTTAAGAAAAATAAATTTTTAAATAAATTATTTTCAATTCTTTCGCTTATATTAAATATATTATTTGTTTTTATATTACTTGCTACGACAATTTACATTATTTCAAACAGTACACCTTCATTCAAGCAAATTCAAGCCAAAATATTTCTTCTTGATACAACTGGTTCTTATGGTCTTGCAGATATAGGAATTTACCTTAAGACAGATAAAAAAGAAATTATTCAATGTGACTATTTTATTGAAAGCGATCCAAATAGAATAAAAACAATAAAAGATGATAAAGAATCTTTTGAGCATAAATTTATAATAAAAGATCTTATTCCAGATAGTATTTATAACTTTAAACTCTCAAATGGTAAAACATATAAGATTAAAACTCCAGCAATAGATATTTCTGAAAATTTTCCTTTTTCTTTTGCAGTAAGTTCCGATCCTCACTTTGGTAGGGACAGGTCGAGAAATGATTATACTAAAAAGATTCTTGATTTTGCTCAAAAAGATAAAAATAATTCATTTTTTGCAATTTTAGGGGATTTTGTTGAAACTGGTTATTCTAAATCTGATTATCAGCTTGTGTCTGATTTTTTATCTGAAAATTTAACCAATCTGCCATTAATTGCCGTTATGGGAAATCATGATGCATTTGTTGGTGGACATAGATTTTATAAAACAATTTTTTCACCCTTTTATACTATAAATACTGAATCACCTTATTATAAACATTATCAGTACAGATTAAAAAATAATAATATTCATATTATAAATCTATCTCTACTATGGGGAGTCGAAGATTTTTCATTAAAACAAAAAAGGTTTCTAATAAAAGAGCTTTCTTTGACATCTACCGAAGATATTGTTATAATTTTAAGCCATAGTTTTATCTATGCTTCTGGTTATACAGAAGAAGGTGGTATTCCCTGGTTTGATAATATAAGTGCAATAAAGACTCTTGAACCAGTATTTAAAAAATATGATGTCGATCTTGTTTTAAGTGGGCACAATCACACGATGGAGCTTATAGATAAAGACAATATATATTATGCTATAATTGGGGCTTTTGGTGGATTGCCAGATCGAGAAAAAACATTTACTTCCAGTGGAAGTTTATGGTATAGCAGTGGAAAATATGGATATGCTAAAATCAGTCTCTATCCTCAATATTTCATTATAACATTTTTAAATGAAAATAATGAAATACTTTTTGAAAATAAATGCAATTACTAATAAATGTATTTATCAATATATTTAAATTTTATGAGGATTTAATTTTTATGAGGGGAAAAATGAAAAAAAAATTTATTATTCTTTTCGCATTGCTGACTTTATCTATCTCTTTATTGTTTTTCTTCATCTCATTAAAAGATATAGACATTGTAACGATTTTTACTGTTGTTGAGGGCGGAAATTATACATTTTCATTGAATAATGCAACCTATAAAATACCGGATTTATATGTCCAGAAACATGAATTTACAAATAAACAACTTGCAGAAATATTAAATTGGGGATTAAAACAGGGATATATTGAGATATCCAAAAGTGAAGTTTATGAGACCTATCAGGGTAGATTTTTAATTTATCTTCTTGATGAAAAATATTCCGGACTTACCTTTTCTAAAGGAGAGTTTTCTGTAAAAAAGAATTTTGATAATCTTCCTGCATCCTATGTTAGCTGGTATGGAGCATTGACCATTGCCAATTTTTTTAGCATTATCAATGGCTTTATACCATGCTATAATCTGATAAATGGTGAAATGACACCAAAAGGGAATGGTTTTCGTCTTCCCTTTTCTTACGAATGGGAATTTTGTGCAAAAGGAGGCAATAAATCTAAAAAATTTACATATTCTGGTTCAAATGATTTAAATGAAGTTGGATGGTATATTAAAAATTCCTCTAAATCCCCTCAAGTTGTAATGTTGAAAAAACCAAATGAGCTTGGTCTATATGATATGAGTGGTAATTTGTATGAGTGGTGTTTTGAAATGGGCATTTCTGCTGGTGTTTATGCCAGAGGTGGTGCTTTTGATTCAAATGAAAATCAATGTTTACCGGTTTCTTTTTCCGAATTTGAGCCTCTTGATTGCCTTATTAATGTTGGTTTTAGACTTTTTAGGAACAAATAGATTATATGGGGGTTAATTTAAAAATGACAAGACAGATTATTTCAAAAAAGGATTTTACACAGATTAAAGCAGCGAATATAAAGATTCAAATCAAGCAAGATAATTATCTTGAAAGACTATTTAAGTACATCCCTTCGGAAATAATCTTACTATATATTACCTGTGAAAAAATTATTCTAAGTCAGTCTCAAATACCAGTTAATTTATACTGGTTTATTGCAATTTTTTGTCTTATTGCTACGCCACTTTATCTTTTTTTTGTTTCCAGAGTTAGAAAAATCTCTCAAATAGTAATATCCTCTCTTTCTTTTGCCATCTGGGTTTTTGCTCTTGGTGGTCCTTTTTCATTTTTAACATGGTATAAACCACTTTACGGAGCAATAGCACTTCCTATATTCACATTCGTAACAACATTCATTAAATAAGCTTTTTTTGAACTAAAAATTTAACTTTCATAAAGTCTGGATATAACTTGAGATATACTTAAAGTATTATTTATAATAATTTCATCATATTTTTCTAAAGGTGTATACTTAAATCTGAATATTTTTCCACCTATTAAAGGTAGCTCATCTATATTATGAGTTACTAATAGCATTGTTAAATCTTTATATTTTTCTTTAATATAGTTTATTATTATCTGTTTTGATTGAATATCTATAGATTTGAATGGTTCATCGAAAAGGACCAATTTTGGTTCTGTTATAAATGCCCTTATCAGAGCTACTTTTGCCTTCATACCACCTGAAAGTTCATGCGAATAATATTTTTCATGCCCTTTTAAGGATGTTATTTCAAGCCACTGTTCAATTTTTTTACGGGTTTTATCTGTTATCTGTGCTTTACGCAATTTTAATGGAAATAAAATATTTTCAATCGTTGTCATATACGGAAAAAGTCTTGGTTCCTGAAATACAACTGAAAATGAAGATTTAATATTAAAAGAACCTTTAAAATTTTTGTCCAGTGAAGAAAGTATATTTAATAATGTTGTTTTACCAGATCCAGAAGGTGCAAAAATGGCAATTTTTTCTCCTTCCAAAATCTTAAAATTTAAATCTTTTATAACAATATTTTTGCCATAAGATTTTGAAAGATTAAAAACCTCGATTAAGGCATTTTTCTCTTTTTTTTCCATCTTTTATTATTTTTTTTATTTTTTATTCTATTAATTTTGATATTTTGTCATCATTTATTTATTTTTTTTATTTTTTAATACTTTTTTTACTTTTTATTATTTTATTATTTTCTAATATTTTTTTATTTTATTTATTTTTTATGTTTTGATACTTTTTTTAACTTTTCTTATTTTATTATCTTTTAATATTTTTTTAATATTTTTATTTTTTATTTTTTGATATTTTTTTACCTATTCTTATTTTATTATTTTCTAATTTTTTTTATTTTATTTATTTTTTATTTTTTAATGATTTTT
>JBKBTB010000157.1:0-4346 GCA_046291015.1 Exilispira sp.
CACAAAGCCAGGAGAAAAGGTAACCTTGCAGATTTTAAGAAAAGAAGATGGTAAAATTAAAAATCTTACAATAACATTAGTTGTTGAGAAAAGACAATCAAAAAGCTCTAATTTAGACAAGCCAAATAATTGGCTTGGAGTGCTTGTTGGTGAAATGGATCAATCAACAAAAGAAAAATATAAAAGCTATGGTGTAAAAAATGGTGTTATTGTTCTTGCTGTTCAAAAAAATTCTGTTGCTGCTCAATTAGGGATAATTGAAAAAGATGTAATATATCAGATAAATGAATATGAAATAACCGACCCCGAGCAGTTTTATCAGATATTGGAAAAGACAAAAAATTCCAAAAAGGTAATAATATTAATAAATAGAAGAGGAATGAGTTTAATGTTAACGATAGGTAGATAAAAAATTTGACAATATTATTAAATATGATAATAAATTTTCAGTCATAGTTGAAAGATGGCGGCGTAGCTCAGTGGTAGAGCACTCGGCTCATATCCGATTGGTCAGGGGTTCAAATCCCTTCGCCGCTAATCCTTTCTTTTTGTTAAAATCTTGACATTAAATTTAATCATTGTAACTAATTTGTGATACAATATCAATCATCTTAATTTATTTTTTTTAAAAAGTGTTTTGTTCTATTTAATTTTAAGATGAAATAAAAAAGGAGAGAAAAATGCCAGTAAACATGAAAGGAAGAAGTTTTTTAAGGTTAATGGATTGTACACCATATGAAGTCGAAATGCTTATCGACATGGCTATCGATCTCAAAAAACAAAAAAGACTCGGGATTTCAGGTAAAAATCTTGAAGGTAAAAATGTTGCTTTAATTTTTGAAAAAGCTTCTACAAGAACAAGATGTGCTTTTGTTGTTGCTTGCTACGATGAAGGAGCGCATCCAGAATATCTTGGAAAAGATGATATTCAGCTCGGTAAAAAAGAAACAATTAAAGATACCGCTAGAGTTCTCGGTAGAATGTTTGATGGTATTCAATTTAGAGGTTTTAAGCATGAAACAGTCGAGGAACTTGCTAAATATTCAGGTGTTCCTGTATGGAATGGATTAACAGATAAATTTCATCCAACACAGGTTCTTGCAGATTTTCAAACTGTCAAAGAGAGATTTGGTTACTTAAAAGGGATAAAATTTGCCTATGTTGGTGATGGAAGAAATAATATGGCTAATTCTTTGATGGAAGGTGCAGCAATGCTTGGAATGGATTATAGAATTGTAGCTCCTGCTTCACTTCATCCAGAAAAAGAATTATTGGATGAATGCAATGATTATGCAAAAAAAACTGGTGCTAAGATAATGGTTACAGATAATATTTCAGAAGGAGTAAAAGGTGTAGATGTTATTTATACCGATGTATGGGCTTCAATGGGTGAAGAGGATAAAATACCTGAAAGAATTAAACTTTTAAAACCTTATCAGATTACGATGGATATGATTAAGAAAACTGGTAATGATGAAGTTATCTTTTTACATTGCCTTCCATCATTTCATAATAATGAAACAGATCTTTCAAAGAAATTTCCAGACATTTGTGAAGTTACTGATGAAGTATTTGAATCAAAACATTCACTTGTTTTTGATGAAGCAGAAAATAGAGTTCATACAATTAAGGCAATTATGATAGCTACAATGGGAAAATAAATACTGCAATTTGAAAGGATAAACTAGAATTATAAAAAAATATTAAAAGCAAATTTAATGATTTACGATCTTTTCAGGAGAAATTAAATAAAAAAGGGCTACCAGTTAAGGTAGCTCTTTTTTATATGAAATTTTTTATATAAATATAGTTATCACTTATTTATTCATCATTAAAATTTATTTACCTGAAATGTTGTATCATTTTTTGTGAAATAATTGACAATTTGTCTTGCTGCTGCTATACCGGCGTTATTATTTGCTTCAACAGTTTGAGCACCCATTTTTTTTGCTGTAAAAAATACTCTTAATCCAAATTTTTCTTCAAATTCCTTTCTGTTTTTTGGAGCAACATCGGCACAATAATATAAATCGCTTCTTTCTTCCATTATTTTCATCAAATCATCTTCATCTATAACCTCGGATCTTGCTGTATTGACAACTGTAGCTGCATTTTTAAGTAAGGATAAAATTTTATAATTTACAGATTTTTCTGTTTGTGGGAGTAATGGAAGATGAATTGATATATAATCAGCATTTTTATATAAATCTTCAACCGAATCAACTGATTCTACTCCATCAGCTGTCATTATCTCTTTTTTTACATAAGGATCAAATGCGATAATTTTCATATCAAAACCTTTGGCAATTTTAGCAACATATTTTCCTACATAACCATATGCATGAATACCTATTGTTTTACCTCTAAGTTCAGTGCCATCTTTACCGGTATATCCTCTTCTTGCGATGTATAACATCAATCCAAAGGCGAGTTCAGCAACGGCATTAGAGTTTTGACCTGGGGTATTCATTACAATTATTTTTTTATTTGAAGCAGCATCAAGATCGATATTGTCATAACCAGCACCAGCCCTAACAATAATTTTAAGATTATTAGCCAGATTAAGAATATCAGAATTTAGTTTGTCTGATCTGACAATTATCCCATCTACATCTTTAATAGCATTTTTCAATTGACTATTATCGGTATATGATTCTAAAAGTATAGTTTCAAATTTTGCTTCATCAAAAACCTTTTTAATAGCTTCTACAGCAGATTTTGCAAATGGTTTTTCTGTAGCTATAAGAATTTTTTTACTCATAGACTTACTCCTTATGAATTGGTTCTAGAATATAAAGATGATGAAGAAAAAAATTTTTATTACATTTAAGATATAGGATTAAAATAAATTTTTTCAAGAAAAAATTAATTTAATTTTGTAAAATTAAGAAAAAATGAAATAAATTAAGTTTTAAAATTATTTCTCTTCATTTCAGGCATTCTTGATTCTGCATCAAGTGTTAAAAAATTTAACTTATTATTTTTATATTTTTCATAATAATGAAATCCAAGCCCGGCGACCATAGCACCATTATCTGAACATAAATTAATAGGAGGGAAATATATTTTTACACCTTCTTCTTCAAGAGTCGATAGGCTTTTTCTTATCTGACTGTTTGCAGCAGAACCTCCTGCCACAAGAATTCTTTTAATATTAGTTTTTTTTATAGCACTTTTTACTTTTAAAAGCAATGTTTTTGCAATACTATATTGAAATGAAGCTAAAATATCTTCCAGTTTTTCATCTACATTATTTGTGATTTTATATTTTTTCCTAAAATGTATTACTGCAGTTTTAATTCCAGAAAATGAAAAATGTAGACCATATTTTTGAATATCTGATAATGCTAAAGGAAAATTGTATGAATAGGGATCTCCATTTTTTGCAATCTTATCTATAACAGGACCACCAGGATAGCCTAAATTAAAATATTTCGCAACTTTATCAAATGCTTCACCACAGGAATCATCTATTGTTTTTCCTGCCACAATATAATCTTCAAAAGAATTAAATATTAATATTGCAGTATGTCCACCAGATATTATTAATCCTAAAAAAGGAAATTCGATATTATTTTCAAAAAAATTTGAATAAAAATGTGCTACAAGATGATTTATGGGTATTAGTGGCTTATCATAGGAATAAGCAAGTCCTTTTGCAAAATTAAGTCCAACGACTAAAGAGCCAATAAGCCCAGGATAGTTTGTTACAGCTATTGCCGAAATTTCAGATAATGAAATATTGGCAATTTCTAATGCATGTTTAGTTACACTATATATAGCTTTTAAATGCTCTCTTGATGCTATTTCCGGAACAATACCCTGATAAATTTTATGAGCTTCATATTGCGAAAGAGAAAAACATGATAAGATTTTTTTTCCATCCTGAACAATTGAGACCGAAGTATCATCACATGATGTTTCTATTCCTAATATATACATAATAAAAAAAAGTAGCAGTATCCTTTTTCCTGCTACTTTTTAATAACATAACATCAGATAAATGCAATATAATTGTACCATTTTTCCCCCTTTAATGGTACTGAGTTAAATTTAAGAAAAAATGCATTAAAATTATTTCTTTACACTATCTTTGTAAATGTAGAATCTGGATTAATTGGGGGATCTTTTGTACTTTCTCGAATAACTGTTTGTTGCTCTTTTGTTACATCAAGCATCTTTTTAATAAAATAGATTTGAGCATTTAATATTATTCGAGAGTTTTGATATTCATTAATACCTTCCGTGGTTATCATAACAAACTCCTTTTCTTATCTATTATATCGACATTATTAGTTAATTATAATACTTTTTTTTAAAATTATTAAACTAACTCTACGTTTAAT
>JBKBTB010000158.1:0-4336 GCA_046291015.1 Exilispira sp.
TCCAATCATATCTTTTAATTCTTTATAATTTTCCGCAAGACATAAGATAGCCATTATTTCGCTTGAAGCAGTTATGTCAAATCCAGTTTCCCTTGGATACCCATTTACGGCGCCACCAAGTCCAATAATTATGTTTCGAAGACTTCTGTCATTCATATCCATTGTTCTTCGCCATCTTATAGCTCTTAAATCAAGCTTTATTGACCCCTTATTTATCTCATTGTCAACTGCTGCTGCGATTAAATTATGTGCCTTTTCAACTGCAGATATATCTCCTGTAAAATGAAGATTGATATCTTCCATCGGTAAAACCTGAGAATAACCCCCACCAGTTGCACCACCTTTTACTCCAAATACAGGTCCCAGAGACGGTTCTCTTAATGCTAAGAAAGATTTATAACCCAATCTTCTAAGTCCATCATGAAGACCAATTGATGTTGTAGTCTTACCTTCTCCAGCAGGTGTAGGAGTAATGGCTGATACAAGAATTAATTTCCCTTTGGGATCCTGAATTTTAGATTGAAAAAATTCATAGGAAATTTTTGCTTTATACTTTCCATATAATTCTAAATAATCCTTATCAATATCATTTTCCATGGCAATTTCATATATTGGCTTAATTTTTGTATTTCTTGCAATCTCAATATCTTTTAAGTTGCTCATAAAAAACTCCTTAAAGATATAAATTTACAATTTTTATTTTCTATTTTATACAATTTTACATAATAAATTATAAAAACGACTATTTCATTTGAAATAATAATTTTATATAATTTTCTTTTATTATTTATTTTTTTATATAACTATTTAGGTGCTAAAACCATCGCTTCTCCTGATACAACAAGCTCATTATTTTGATTATAAACTTCTGTATTCAAGATGACTCTATTTTTTTCTTTAATAATCTCTTTTACTGTAACTCGTGCCTCTATTGTGTCACCGATATAAACAGGTGCTTTAAAGTTAATACTTTGAGATATATAAATAGTACCTGGACCAGGAAGTTTTGTGCCTAAAACCGTTGAAATAAAAGAGGCAACTAAAAGACCATGTACAATTCTTTTATTAAATTTTGTTGAGGATGCATAAACTTCATCGATATGAGCTGGATTTGTATCTCCAGTTATACCTGCAAAAAGGTAAACATCGGATTCTGATATTGTTTTTCTAAATATTTCAGTTTGATTAATTGATAGCTGTTCAATGGTTAAACCTTTCATTCAGATTCCTCCTTAATTTTATAAAATTGTTTACACTTAATTTTATACAATTATTCACAAATTTTTACTTTTAATCTTTCCATCCTTTTTAAAGATGATAATTCAAAATTATTATCTGTAAAGGGATAAAAAATTTATAAAATTTTAATATAAATTTGTAATAATGACAATTTTATTTACTATTAAATAATAAAATCAAAAATAAAAAGTAAAGAAGGAGAATTTTATGAAAGACATTAACCTTGCAGTAATCAGTGGAAGATTAACAGCAGATCCCCTTTTCAGAGAAACAAAAAATGGGAAATCTTTTTGTTATTTTGGTTTGGCATCTAACAATTTTTTCAGAAAAAATGATGACTGGCAGAAAGAACCAACTTTTATTCTTGTAAAATGCTGGAACAATCTGGCAATCCAAACTTTCGAAAACCTAAAAAAAGGTAGTCAGGTTATTGTTTATGGAAAGCTAAAATATTCAGCATTAAAAGCAGATAATGATACTAAAAAAAGCCTGAATTTTATTCAAGCTCAAAAGATCGATAAAGTTCCCAAAATACTTATCAAAGAGAAAGAAAACAATTTCAATGACAATAGTTTCGGCGAATCAAATTATATCCAGAAGAAAAAGAAAGTAAAACAAATAGTTGTTGAAGATGATAATCTTGTAAGCATTGAGAATTAGTTTTTGTTTACTTTTTAAATCTTTATATATTGCCTTTTATGAACTCTCCTTAATATAACAAAGGAGAGTTCATTTTTTAATAAATATATAATTAAATATATAATTTTTTTTTATCTTTTTTGAATGCTTATTTAAAAAAACAGTTTTTCTCTAAAATTCTATTTATTAAATATTAATCTTTGATTTTGACTTTTATCAAATTTTAATTATATTTTAAAAAGTAAGTTTGGTAAAAAGTTTGTATGAAAAGTTATAAAAAGGTAAATTGATGAAGCTTTTATATTTTGGAGAAAAAACTGAACTTGCTTTAAATACTGGAAAATTTTTAGCTTCAGATGGATTTCAATTTTTTATTACCGAAGGAAAAGTTTCACTTGAAGATATAGTAAAAAATTATATTCCTGATGTTATTATTGTTGATTCTTCTATTATAATTATATCTGCATATGAAATTATAAAAAAAATAAAGCAAGATCCACTTTTAAAACATTGCCCTGTTTTTTTGTTAACTACAGAGAGTGAATTGAATGATCTGGATATACATCTGGATCTTGGAATAGATGAAGTCATATTAAAACCATTTGATTTAAGATATCTATCCAATCGTATAAAATTATTTTACAGAATGTTTATTGCCAAAGACAATAATCCATTAACAGGGCTTCCTGGAAATAGAGCTATATCACTAAAACTTCAAAATTTGATAATTCATCAAAATGATACTAAATTTGCAGTTATTTATTCTGATTTAGATAATTTTAAACCTTACAATGATTTTTACGGCTTTGCTAAGGGAGATGAGATAATTCTTTATACCGCAAAACTTTTAGATGAAGCCTTGAAAAAATTTTCTAATTCAGATTTAGATTTTTTGGGTCATATTGGTGGAGACGATTTTATATTGATTACAATCCCTGAAAATATTGAAAATATTTGCAATTATGTTACAAAAAAATTTGATCAAGATGCTCCATCTTTTTATAATGAAAATGATAGAAAAACTGGTTATATAGTTGCAAAAGATAGAGAAAATAATATAAAACAATTTAAATTTCTCTCCATATCCCTTGCAGTTGTTACAAATATGAAAAGGAGATTCGATTCTTTAACAGATCTTTCGAAAGTAGCTGCTGAAATAAAAAAAGTAGCAAAATCCCGGGAAGGTTCTTCATGGTATGTCGATAAAAGGGAAAATGATCCTAAAAAAGATATCGAATTTTTACAAAAATACAATATAAATGATAGAAGAGCTGGTCAATATTCAAATAAAAATAAAGGATCAATACTTGTAGTTGATGATCAAAGATCTATTTTAGAATATTTTAAAAATATTTTAGAATATGAAGGTTTTGAAGTAGATGCAGAATTTTCGGCATCTAAAGCTTTATTCAAAATCTCATTTAAAAAATACGACCTTATTATTACAGATATTTCAATGCCGGAAATGGATGGACTTTCTTTTATTAAAGAGCTTAGAACAAGAAAATATGGTTCTAAAGTTCCGGTTGTGGTTGTTTCTGCTTTTACTAAAAGAGAAATAATACTGGATGCATTAAAACTTGGAGTTAGAAAATTTTTTAAAAAACCGATTGATAATCAAGAATTTTTATCTGCAATTAATTTTATTATTTCAAATACTAGAGCATAATAAAATTACTTTCAAAATTTTTAAAGGAGTTTTGCATGTCTGAAATTTATTATGAAGAAAAAATAAATGAACAGAATGCACTTCGTCCTGCACTAAGTTTTGAACTTCAAAAATACAAAACATCAAGCTCAGTTAACGATGCTATAATAATTGTTGGTGCACCATTTATTAATCCTTTAAAAAAAGAGAAGATAATTATTTCTACATCAATATTTTCTGAAAATAAAATTTTTTATGAATTTGACATAAAGGATGTTATTACCTGGGAAGAATTAGATAAAGTTGTTAACTCTAAAGGAACTATAATTACATTGATAAAACTTTTTATTAAAAAAGGAACCATTGGCATAAGATATGAACCAATTCTTTTTCAATAAACTATATTAAACTATAATCTTCAATGATTCCACCTGCTATAATTACATCATTATCATACACTACAAGCGATTGGCCGCAAGAAGAAGCCTCTGATTTATCAAGAAATTCAACTTTTAGCCTTTTTTTATTGTTTTCATCAATTAATTTAACAAATGCCTTCTCTTCTTTTGATTTATATCTAATTTTTACTAAATATTCTTTTTTTGAATTAATCTCACTTTCACTAACAAATAAATTTATATCCTTTGCAATTATCTCTTTGACAAAAGGTTTTTCTCCTATTTCAACTTCATTTTTATTTAGATTTATTTTCCTTACATATTTTCTTGAACCAAATGCAATGTTTAATCCTTTTCTCTGTCCTATGGTATATCTATATATGCCTTGATGTTTACCAACAATATTCCCTTT
>JBKBTB010000002.1:0-29668 GCA_046291015.1 Exilispira sp.
ACAATTTCTTCATCTGAGTATGGATTATCTTTTTGCTCATTTGAGATTATTTCTTTAATTGCATTTATAACTTGATTTCTTGATTGAATATTTTTGTTAGATTCTTTTCCAGATTTTTTGTAATAAGATGCTGATAAGAAAAATTTTAATGGATAGATGCCATATGGAGTATCGATATATTTATTATTTACAATTCTTGAAATAGTGGATTCAGAAATATCAATTTTAGATGCAAATTCTTTTTGAGAAATTGGTGTCAAATATTTTTCACCTTTTAGAAAAAAATTTTGTTGCAAAATGACAAAATATTTCATAAAAGATTCAAAGGCAGATTTCCTTAATTTTAATGCATTGTTTAAATTTTTTGCTTCCTGTAAAAATTTTTTAATTTCATCAGAAGAATCAACTATTTGATATTTATTTATATAAATTTTAAATGGTTCTATTATTCTATATACAATCTTACCATCTTTTACCTTAATAATAGCATCCGGAGCAATATAATTATTATATGAATTTATAATAGATGAAGGAATTTGTATAATCTTATTCATTAAATTTATAATTTTTTCAATTTGGTTATTATTATATCCAGCTTTGTGAAGTTTACCAAAATTTTTAAATAGTATATCATCATAATGGTTGAATAATGTTTCAAAAAGGAATTCAGAATCTTTATCATCAGATAGCCATATT
Organism: Exilispira sp.; assembly: GCA_046291015.1. Classification (GTDB taxonomy): domain Bacteria; phylum Spirochaetota; class JAAYUW01; order JAAYUW01; family JAAYUW01; genus Exilispira. The sequence continues at coordinate 697 of JBKBTB010000002.1, forward strand.
TGAGTTAATATCATCTCCTTGATATTCTCTGATCCATATCCTTTAGCATCAATCATTGAAAGATAGATTTTACCATTTTCTAAATCATATATTGAAACATCAAGTTTATTTGAAATATCAGAAAGTTTTTCCTGCAAGATTCCACTATTTGAAAGGAAGGGAACAAGTAAAAGAGCATTCTCTTTCTCTTTTTGAGAAAGTTCATATAAAGATAGTTGATTCTGGAAAAAATCAAAAAGACTTTCATATTGATAGCTAACTTTTTCAAGTATATCAGAAGTTGAAATCTCACTTTTATAAATAGATGAAAAATATCTGGTCATCTCTTCGCTATTTTCTTCATATTCTATAAATGGATTTTCTTCTGCTTTTTCTTTAATAAATTGCTCAAGTTCAATTGCATTCATCGCAAGAAGTTTCATCTCCAGTATTAATGAAGGAAGTAAAACCTGCTTTTGTTCTAACCTGTTTTCAAAATTAAAATTACTCATAATTCAAAATCTTTTCCCAGATAAATGTTTCTAGCATCCTCACTGTTTATTAATGTTTGAGTATCGCCTTCAATCAAGATTTTCCCATGATTTATTATATAACTTCTTTCAGTAATTTTCAATGTGTCTCTGACATTATGGTCTGTTATAATTATTCCTATCCCTTTTTTCTGGATTCTTGCTATTATAGATTGAAGTTCATTTATAGCTATTGGATCGACTCCAGCAAAAGGTTCATCTAAAAGTAAGAAATCTGGTTCATTTACAAGAGTTCTTGCTATCTCAACTCTTCTTCTTTCTCCACCAGATAATGTATAGCCTTTTTGTTTCCTTAAGTCCCACAAAGAAAATTCTTTTAATATTTTCTCACATTCTTCTTTTCTTTGTTTTGAATTTAATGAGGATCTTAATTCCAGAATAGATAAAATATTTTCTTCGACAGTCATTCCTCTAAATATTGATGCTTGTTGAGGAAGGTATCCCATTCCAAGTTTTGACCTTTTATGCATTGGATATCTTGTAATTTCCCTATCTGAAAGATATATTTTACCTGAGTTTGGTCTCAAAAATCCAACAATCATATAGAATATAGTGCTTTTACCTGCACCATTTGGTCCCAGTAAGCCTATTATTTCTCCTTTGTTGATGTATAATGACACATTATCAACAGCATATTTTTTACCAAAAGTCCTGGTAAGATTTTCAATTCTTAATTGCATATATACCATTTTTTACTATTTTTATTAAACAATTTTATATTTAATTATATCACTTAAATCAATTAAACCAGCCAGGGTATTATCTTCATTTAATACAATAAGCTGTCTTATCTTTAACTCTTCCATCTTGTTTATTGCTGTAATAACAAGTTCATTTTTATATATGGTATGAGGTGTCTTTATCATAACTTCTTTTGCAGTAAGTTCAAGTAAATTATTATATTTTAATAATAATCTTTTCAAATCTCCATCTGTAATAATACCAGTTATCCTTTCATCTTCCTGGTAAAAAACAACTATGCCCATATTTGGAGGAGGTAATGAAACAATTGCCTGTAAAGCTTCTTTAACTTTCACAGTATCTGGTAATAGAGCAAATTTACCTTTAGGGGTCATTATTTCTTCTATCTTTTTCAATTTTTTGCCAAGATTTCCACCTGGATGAAATTGTGCAAATTGCTCTTTCTTGAAATTTCTTCTTTCCATTAAAGCAATTGCAATACAATCACCGAGAACCAATGTTGCAGTGGTGGAAGTTGTTGGAGCCAAATTTAATGGGCAGGCTTCAGATGTTTTCGGTATTCTTAAAATAATGCTGGATATTTTAGCAAGTTGAGATTTTTCATTGGAAGTGATCGATATTATAGGAATTTGCAATCTTAAAGGATACTCTAAAGCTGTAAGAAGTTCTGCCGATTCTCCATCTTTGGATATTGCAATAATTACATCATCTGCTGTAATAACTCCTATATCACCATGTATTGCGTCATTTGGGTTTAAAAAAAAGGAAGGAGTACCGGTCGAAGATAATGTTGCAGCTATCTTGTTTCCAATATGCCCGGATTTGCCAACTCCCATAATTATAGTCTTGCCACGACAATTGTAAATTATATCTATGGCTTTTTTTAAAGATTGATCAATTAATTCAGATAAAAGTAAAAGACCTTCTATTTCTTTTTTAATAACATCAATGCAAATAAGAATTTCTTTTGATTCCATACTTTTTTCACGAATCTAAAAAATTTTTATCCTTAAAAAATTTTTTCTCGTAAAAATTTACATAATGGAATAAGCTTTTTAAGCAGGTTAAACAAATCATCAAGCAGAATTAAATTTGAAGAATCTGATTTTGCCTCCTGCCTTGAATAATGAGTTTCAAAAAAGAAAATATCGAAAAATGCAGCTGCTGCAGTAAATGCAAGATTGTCACAGAATTGAGGTTCGCCAGAACTTTGATTTGTGGCTCCGGGGAGTTGTAAAGAGTGTGTTCCATCAAAACAAACAGGAGCAAATTTTTTTAGCAAAGGTACATACTTAAAATCATTTACAAGTCTATTATAACCAAAAAATGTCCCTCTTTCAGTTATAAAGTAATTATTGTTATTACATTCTTCAACTTTTTTGCAAACATGCTCCATTTCCCATGGGGAGAGAAATTGACCTTTTTTTAAATTTATAACTTTTCCAGTTTTTGCTGCGGCCTCTACAAGATCGGTTTGTCTTACAAGAAAAGCTGGTATTTGAATAATATCGACAATTTGAGCTACTTCATAAGCTTGAGAAGGTTCATGTATGTCTGTTAAAACAGGTATGTTAAATTTGTTTTTAATTTTATCAAGAATTTGTAAACCCTTTTTAATCCCAACTCCTCTAAATGAGGTTATAGAAGTACGATTAGCCTTATCAAAAGATGCTTTGAAAATCAGATTGAATTTCAATTCGCATGAAAAGTCATAAAGTTTTTCTGCAATTCTTAGAGCCTGCTCTTCACTTTCAATAACGCATGGTCCCAGAATAAATGGTGGCATAATCTTTTCGCCAGCATAAATTTCTTTAAATAGAATTATCTTTTTAGAATATACTATCATAAAAACCTTGTTTTTTTATAAATTATCAAAAAAGGTTTAAATGGCAATAGTGAAATTATTTAATAGATTTATACTTATCTAAATAAATGATATAATAATTACTCTTATTTCCAAAATAAACAAACTTTTGATAATATGGTTCTAATGATGAAAAAAGATAGATAATTTTGAATTTAAAAACTTTCATAATATCATTGTTACAAAGTTCACATAAGATTGAAGATTGAAAATGAAACTTATTAAAATAGCTTTTATCAATATCAAGATTAAGTTGATCAAATGAATCAATTTTCTTAAAGTATATTGTAAAAGGTACTTTATAGTTACTCTGTAAAAATCCTAAAATTATATTAATCTTCTCAATTTTTTCATAGCCTTTATTTGCAATAAATATTCTTAAGGCAACAGGAAGAACATCAAATAATATAAAACTATTATCTGGGATTTTTAATTTTTTTTCCTCTTTTAATATCGAATTTGAAAATTTTTGAAATAAATAATAATTTCCCATATATGTAAATTTATCTATTTCAATTTTTTCTTTATTATGAGATTCTTTATATAATAATGTTAAATTATTTGAGAAAATAGATTTTGAATAAAAGTCTTTTTGATCAATTTCTATTTCGATTTTTTTCTCAATAGAATTAATATTTAAATTTTCTATATATTGATCAAATTCAAAAGATTTTTTTTCATATTTTATAAGATTATAGATAAATTGCTCATCTTTGTTTATAATATCTTCGATTTTATATATCCCTGAAATTAAATTATCAACTGTATAAATTTTTTGGTCTTCTGAATAAAAGAACATTGATATACATAAAAATAATGACGAAATTATTAATAAATAAGTTAAGAAGTTTATAGATTTCATAAAAAGTGATTGACCAATAACTACCATAATTTTATTATAGCACATTAATTAAATAATAGCATAATTGCTTGACTTTTTAAAACTAAAAGTAAATCTTATATCGAAGGGAAATAAAATGTCAAAAAATCCAACAGAAAATTATTCATTAATAGGCGAAAACTCTTTTTTTTCAGGGAATATCCATTTAACAGGGCAACTGCGAATAGAAGGGAAATTCGAAGGCTCAACACTGTATATAGAACATCTTACAGTGGGTAAAAATGGAAAGGTAAAAAGTAATGTTTTTGCAGATATTATTATTGTTGAAGGTCTTATTATAGGCAATATTGAGGCAAAGACAAGAGTTATGTTAATGCCAACAGCTGCTATTTATGGTGATATTAAAACACCTGAATTAATAATTCAAAATGGAGTAGTTCTTGAAGGGAAATGCATAATTTCACCAAATCTTTCAAAAAATGTAAAAGAGATAATAGAAAAAAGGTATAATGAATAAGCCTATAATTATATCTTTTGGTGATCCTGGTAGTATAAATCCTGAAATACTGGCAAAAAATTTATCATTTCTCGCTGGTTCTAAAAATTATAAGATAATAATAGGCTCATATAGGTCATTTTATAATTATTCTATAGATAATTGTGTTAAAATTAAAAAAATTATAGGACAAAAGTTTAAAACTTTTTTTTCAAAAAACTATAGTATAACTAAAATAAAAAAAAATAATCTAATTAAAATTGCCAAAGATTTCGCATTTTTTATTTTTAATGATCTTGTAAAACTTGAAAACAAAAATACAAATGAAATTGAAGAATCAAGTAAGATATTGTTTTATGATCCTGCAGATGATCTTGATTTTAGTATAGGTAAAGTAGATATTGAAAATGGTTTTCTATCATATTTATATTTATTAATTTGCTGCGATTTAATAGAATTATTAAATTATAACTGTTATTTATTAACGCTTCCGGTTAATAAAAAATCCATTTCACTTTATGATAAAAATTTTAAAGGTCATACCGATTTTTTAATCGAAAGATTTTCATCACCCAATTCAAGAATGTTAATGCATTCTGAGAATATTTCCATACTTATGGAAACAAACCATATTCCAGTTCTAAACTTAAAAAAATATTTAAATGAAGATCATTTTTTAAGTACTCTAATCATTTCAACCAGGGCAATTGATATGCTGAAGCTAAAACCATATATTTATGTTTTAGGTTTAAATCCTCATAGATCTGATCATTCATTGATAGGAAATGATGAAGAAAAATGGATTATACCACAGATAAAAAAGGCTGAAAGAATTTTTGGCGGGAAATATTCTTTTAGTGGCCCGATTTCATCAGATTCTGCATTTACTGAAAAATCTATGGTTATTAGAAAAAAAGGAATTTATATTGCCTGGTATCATGATCAGGGCTTAATTCCATTTAAGATTTTGGCAAAAGATAAAGGTTCAAATATAACAATTGGCCTTCCATTTTTCAGAATTTCGCCGGATCATGGCACAGGTTTTGATATTGTTGGTAAAAATATTGCCAATTCTTCTTCATTAAAATTTTGTATTGAAACAATTTTATCGCTGGAGGAATAGTGAAATTTATTTTTAAAAATTTGAAAAATCAAATCTCAGAAATTTTAATAAATTATCTCAATGAATTATACTCGGTAAAATTTTCAATAGAAGAGATTTTAAGTCTAATTTCAGAAACAAAAGACTATAAAAATGGTGATTTTTGCATACCTTTATTTATTATTGCAAAGAACTTAAATAAAAATCCATCCGAGCTTTCAAATCAGATTGCCGATTATTTTATTGAAATATTTAAAAAGAAAGAAGATGATAAATATGAAATTATTTATAATTTAATAGATAAAATTGAACCAGCCGGTCCTTATATAAACTTCTGGATTAATAAAAGATTTATATTTTCAAATCTGATATTAAATTCAGATATTAATCCTTTTCATTTTCAAACATTAAAGAATCATACAGTGGTCTTAGATTATTCTTCCTGCAATATCGCAAAACCATATGGGATTGGACACATAATGAGTACGGCGATAGGGGAGAGCATAAAAAGATGTTATGAGTATCTTGGAGGTAATGTAATAGGAATAAATTATATTGGTGATTGGGGAACTCAATTTGGTAAAGTCCTACTTGCATATCAATTGTGGGGGGATGAAAAATTACTTGAAAAAGAAGGAGTTTACTATCTTTATGAACTTTATGTAAAATTTCATCAGGAAGAAGAAAAAAATCCAGGATTATCTGAGGATGCGAAAGAGGTATTTCAAAAACTTGAAGAAAATGACCCATATTATTTCAAATTGTGGGAAAGATTTAAAAAAATTTCACTGGATAATTTTAATGAATATTACAAATTATTTGGAAATACCTTTACTTTTACCGAAGGGGAATCAAAATATGGTAAAAAAAATATTGAAGAAGTAATTAGAATATTAGAGCTCAATCAAATATTAATAGAATCAGAAGGTGCACAGGTAGTTTATCTTGATGATATCTATCCAGATGAAAATATACCACCATGTATTATAAAAAAAAGTGATGGGACTACTACCTATGCCTTAAGAGATATTTCAGCAGTACTTGATAGATGGCAGAGGTTTCACTTTGATGAGGCTTTATATGTCATAAATATCGGGCAAAGTCTTCATATAAAACAGATTAAAGGTGTCCTTAAAAAACTGAAATTCCCATTTGCAGATTCAATATTTCATGTTGCTTTTGGGACGATGAGCTTTTCCGGGCAGAAGATGCAAACCAGGAAAGGTACTATATTATTTTTGAAAGATATTTATAATGAAGTTTATTCCAGAGCAATAGAGATAACAAAAGAGAAAAAAATCGCACAGGATATTGAGGATACCTCTAAAAAATTGGCAGTCGGGGCAATAGTCTTTTCTATATTGAAAAATCAAAGAATTAAAGATATTGATTTTGATTTTAGCAAAGTATTAAACTTCGAGGGAGATACAGCGGCTTATTTGCAATATACTGCCGTTAGAATTAAAAGTATATTGAAAAAAGCCAATATTGATATGAATAAGCTTTATTCTGTAGCAAAAAAAGCAAGCAATAAAGATTTTTATGAACTTTGCTTTAAATATTTGACGAATAAAGAAGAAAATAATGAAAAATTTAAAGATTTCATTAAAGCAGATTTAAAATTTAATAAAAAAGATTCAAAAGATGATATTAAAGAGATAATAGATAAAACACTATTTGAGATATATAGATTTGATGAGATTATTGAAAATGTGACAAAAGAAAAAGAACCATATCTTTTAGCAAGATATTTATTAAAACTATCAATGCTTTTTAATCAATTCTATTCAAAAGTTAAGGTTATTGATGGAAATGATGATGAAATTTGCTTAAAAATTGTTTTTATAGATAGAATTAAGAATACTATTGTCAAAGGTTTAGAACTTCTTGGTATCGATATCCCCCAATCCCTTTAGATGAAATGTATTGTTTAAAAAATTTATTTTAAAATTATTTTCATATATAATGCTAGAAATACTTGCATTATCCAGAGAAAATTTATGCACTGTTTGAATTGATATGCCAATTAATTTAGTAATTAAAACTTTTAAGGCAATTCCATGTGAAACTATTATTATTTTTGAATCATTGTTATATTTTGAAATTATATCACAAAAAGCTTTATAAACTCTTTTTTGTACTTCAAGATAAGACTCTCCATCAGGTATTGGGATATTTTCAATATCCTGCTGCCATCTATTTATAAAATCTTTATATTCAATTTTTATGTCATCCCATAAACTCCCTTCCCATCTACCCATATTTATCTCCTGAAGAAAAGAATTTATATTGACATTCAGTTTTAATTCGCTTGCTATAATTTTAGCTGTTACATACGCTCTTGATAGATTAGAAGAATAAATCGCATCAATTTTAATATTCTTAAATAAACTTGCAACAATTTTAGCTTGCATAATACCATTTTCATTCAAAGGGATATCTAATTTACCCTGAACTTTCAAACTTCTATTCCATTGAGTTTCACCATGTCTTATAAGATAAATAATCACAAATACTCCTTCAAACATTATAGAGTTATAGCAAAATTAGAATTGGATAAAAAGTTAAAAAAGCTGATAAATAGAATTTTTGGAAAATTATTTTTTAAAATAAATAAAAAGCTCAACACCATTTTGAAGCATTGCGAAAGATAAAGACCAGGAATAGATATTTCCCTTAACATCATAGGTATTTGCCGTTAAAACAGGTGGATCAACTCTGATTATTATTTTCATAATTATTTCTTCTTTTTTGTTTGCAGGGAAAATAGAGTTTCTATTGTAAATCTTCCACCTGAAATAGTTATCATTTAATTCGATTTCATTATTGGTAGAAAGGTCGATTTGATATAAACCATTTATAGGAGTAACTTCAAGGACCTGCTCCATAGAAAAAATGTCCTGCATCCCCTGGGTGATAATGAAATCATCATCAAGACCCAAAAGAGATAAAAAATGTTTGGCTCCAAGCTCTGTATATTCATTGTAAGAACTAAAAACCTGAACCTTAGAACAATAAAATATAAAGTTAGAATCAATGATAAAATAAGTATTCACAGAACATGAAATAATAAGAATAAAGAAAAAAATTAAAATAAAAAGGATAAATATTTTTTTAAATTGTAATTTCATCTTTCTAAGAATTTTTAGCTATCTTTAATAATATTATACCATATCATACAATTTACAAATAGATAATACATTGAATATTGAACAAAGTCAAGTTAGCCTATTTGGTGGTTGAAAAAAATTATTTATAAACTATAAATCAGAAAATGGTTATTAATATATTATTTTATATTTTTTCTATTTCAAGTTCAATAGTTTTAGTTTTAATTCTTATAATGCGGAAAAAAGAAAATAAAACCAATGTTTATCTTGAATATGCATTATTAATATTTATTATAATATCCTTTTTACTTGCATTAAAAAGTTCAAGAAAATTAAATCTCTTAATTTTTTTGATTTTGAATATAATTATCCTGATATTACGACAATTGATAAAGGTTAAAAACAATAGCGGAAAACTAAGTTAAATAGAAAATTAAATAAGTAAATTAAAAAAAATATGGCTAAAAGAATTAAAAACTTAAATTTAATAAAATTAATATAGTATTAAAAATTGAAAATAGAGTAAAAAAAGATAAGAGGTTTTTATGGAAAATTATGAAAATAAGATCGATATAGTTGAAGATTTTGTTAATACAAGAGAAAGGTTGAATAAAATAGTTATGGATAGAGCTGATATAATAATAAAAAGGTTTTATAGTCTAGATTCTCAAGTTTACAGAGATCAAAATCTTAATTCAAAGATAAAAGAAATGCTTGGACTGGTTTCTTCACTTGTTTTAAGGTGTGACGATTGTGTTAAATATCATCTCAACCAGTGCTTTAATGCCAGAATTACAACTCCAGAAATTGAGGAGGTGCTTTCAGTTGGACTTATTGTTGGTGGATCGATTGTAATACCTCATTTGAGAAGAGCTCTTGAATTCTGGACTACGCTTGAAAAAAAAAGATTTCAAAACCTTTATAAAAATATTGAATCGACAATAGAAAAAAAAATCAAAAAAAATGATGTAAAAGATAATTCTGTAAAATTAAAAGAAGAACAAAACAATATAGATGAAATATTGACAATTATTTGTGAAGTTTGTGCAAAAAATATTCCATATTATAATTGGTTTGGTTTTTATCTTGTTGATAAAGATGAGAAAGATTTTCTAAATTTAGGCCCTTTTATAGGCGAACCAACCGAGCATACAAAAATTCCTTTTGGAAGAGGGATATGCGGGCAGGCTGCAGAGAAAAAGAAAACTTTAATTGTTAAGGATATTTCGGAAGAGAAAAATTACCTGGCATGTAGCTTAAAAGTTAAATCAGAGCTTGTAACACCAATAATGAGAGGGGAATATGTGCTGGGAGAAATAGATATTGATTCTCATTATTTGAATGCTTTTTCCGATTTAGATAAAGAATTTATTGAAAAATTAGCATCTTTGATTGAACCCTTTTTATAAACTTTTTATAAAATATAATTGGTCTTAAGGTAATTTATGAATAAAGAAATAGAACAAAGAATTCAAAGATTAAAAGATAGATACAGAGAACTTGGACAAAAATATGGCAAAAAAAGATTTAACCTGGAAAAATTTGAAGAAAGATATAAAGAAGCATTAAAAAGTAATTATGATCTATCAATATTTATTTCAGCAGAAGAAGAAGCATTGACCCAGTTGTATCAGGAAACCCTTAATCCAGTTCGTGAAAAAGATAAATATGATGCTTCTTTCATGAAGAAAGTAGATAAATTATTGGAAGATTATGAAGATAGAATTAAAGCATATCCTTATATAGATTTCCATCCAGATGCAAATGAGGAGTTAAAATATCTGTATGGTGCCATAAAACAATTTTATCTTAATATATTCCCTTTTCTTGAAATTATTTTTGGTTCAAGAGAGCTTGGAACTAATATAATAAAAGATTTTTCAGTTTTCTATGGCTTTATTGATTACTTTGGTAGAGATACTCAAAATGGATATTCCAGAAGGATCGAGGATCATATAATAAAGATAAAGCATTATTCACTAAATGAAGTTGAACAGGATTATAGAAATATTATGATTGAAACAGCCCAGTATTTTAATAAATTATCTATATTTTTAAATAATCAAAAAAATAACATTGAATATATTGATAAAGAGCTGGAAGTCCCTGTAGAAATATTTGGAGAAAAAAGATTAAGATATGATAAGATTATTGATTGTGTGATAAAATGGATTGATGATTTTTTTTATAATTTTAGAATTAGATCTTTTATTTAGCATTGAAAATATTGAATCATATTGTTTTCAATTTAAATAAATTTCATCTAACACGATGTTTGAGTTTAAAAATCAAAAAACCAATACCCTTGACTTTTTTATAATTGTCTATAATTTATTTTCACTCTTATCCTGTAAAAATATATACAGGATCAGAAGGCCATAGGAGGAAACATGCAAAAAAAATATGAGCTTTTGATTATCTTTTCCACAAAAGAAAAAAAAGATATCAATCTTCTTAAAAATTCAGCAAAAGAAAAGATTGATTTATATGAATTTTCAATTCTTTCAGAGCAAGAAATGGGTAACAGAAATCTAGCTTATCCTATCAAAAAACAAAAAGAGGGATTCTATCAAATCTATTACATCAGCCCAAAAAAAGATATCCCAAAAGTAAATGAACTTTTAAAAGAACTTAGAAGAGATCAGGATATTTTAAGAGCCCTTATTTTTGTTTATGATGAGCAGAGGTTAGAGAGAATTAAACAAAAAGAGGAAGAATTTAAAAGAAGAAAAATTGAACTTGAAAACAAAAAGAGAATGCAAGCAGAACAAGCATCAAAGCAAATTACCGAAGAAACATTTCAAAATGAAGAAATGAAAAAAGAAGGATCCAATGAGTAATGATTTTAATAAAATTATTATTTCTGGCAGATTAATTAAAGATCCTCATAAAAAAACAATTAATACTCCGGATGGAACTGTCTCTTTACTTGATTTTGTCATTGCCAATCAAACATTTAAATCCAGTGAGACAAGTTTTTTTAATTGTGAACTATGGGGCAAAAGAACAGATTACTTTTCTGACAAGTTGCATAAAGGTTCAGCAGTTATAATTGAAGGTGAATTAAAACAGCAAAGATGGCTGGATAAAAGCACATCAGAGAATAAATCTAAAATTGTGATTATTGTTTTCAATATGAATATAATAGGCGGTGATAAAAATTTTCAGTCTAAAAATCAGAATGAAAATGAGTCCAAAAACTTTAACCACAAAGAAAATGGTTTTTATAATGGGAATAATGATTTACAGATCCCAGTAAAGAGAAAGGATCAGATAGATGCACCTGATTTTGTAGAAAACTCTCTTGAAAATTATAATGAGGATTTTATTTCAGAAGAAACAGATCCTTTTTCGCTGGATTATAAAGATGATTCAAATTATGAAGATCAGGGTAATAATTATTTTAAATAAAGGGGTTTATTATGGATAAAATTAATAATGATATGATGAAAAATAATTCAAGAAGAAAGCATATTTTTAGAAAAAAAGTATGTGTTTTTTGTAAGGAAGGCATTTATTCTGTTGATTACAAAGATGTTTCTTTTTTACAGAGATTTATAATGCCAGTTGGTAAAATATTACCAAGAAGAATTACAGGTACATGTGCCAGACATCAGAGAATGGTCGCTCAGGCAGTAAAAAAAGCGAGAATGGCAGCATTATTACCTTATAAAGATCTGGGTTTCTAACATATATTTGTAAAATATAATATTAAAATATATCAAAAAATTACCGGGAATCTTTGTGACAAAAAAACAGGTAGTTTATATATCTTTTGTTACTTTTATTTTTTCTATAATATTTCCTTTTCTTGCTATTGCACCAATAGTATATTTTATCTTATCTAAAAATCCTTTTTTAAACTGGATTATATTTATATTAGTATTCTGTTTTGCTCTTTTTTTGATTCAATTTGCCCAGTGGTTCAATTCTTCTATGTCTATTGAGGTTGCATTTTTAAATTATGCATATACTTTATTGATGTATATCTTTTTCCCTTTATCTTTTTCCTTGCTATATTATCTTTTTATTCTTGCATATAAAAAATATAATTTCCCTTTATTGTTATTCATAGTTATCACAGCGATACCTGTTGCTACTTTATTAGTTGTAGCACTTATATTACTCAAAAAAACTGGCTTTTCTATTTTACAAATCGCACCGTCCTTAGAAAATCTGTATGCACAGAATATAGAGAATATAAACATAGAAAAATTAATACAAAACATTATAAATGAGGAGATTCCCAGAAGTATTTCTGTTATATCTATTTCTTTTTCACTCTTGTTTGAGCAACATCTTTGTTATCTTTTAAGAAAAAATGAAGAATTAAAATTAATAATAAAACCATTGGAAAGTGTAAGGCTTAGTAAATATTTTTCCTGGATTACAATAATTGCTATTTATAGTCTTATTATACTGAAATTCCTTTTAAAAATTAATAATTTTACTTTAGAAATAGTTTTGTATAATATTTTTTATTTTTTAACATCATTGCATTTTATAAATGGATTGGGAGTTATCTCTTTTTACTATAAAAGAAAAGTAAAACCAATTATTGAAAATATTTTGATTATTCAATTAAAATCAAGACCATTACTTTTTTTATTTATAATTATATCATTATTTTTATTGGGATTTATTTTATTACCATACATAATCTATATTTATTTTGCAATATCTTTTCTTAGTGCTGTTGATACTATCTATCCATTTAGGAAAGAAACAAATATTTAAATTTAATAGGAGGATATTAAAATGGAAGTTGTTTTATTAAAGGATGTAGAAAACCTCGGATTGGAAGGTGAAATTAAAAAAGTTAAGAGAGGTTACGCAAGGAATTATTTATTTCCCAGAAAGTTAGCTATAGAGGCAACAGATGCAACACTTAAAAATCTTGAATTAAAACTTAAGGCATTAGAAGAATCACGAAAAAGAAAACTTGCTACTGCCAATGAAAAGAAAAAACTCCTTGAATCATTGTCAATAGAGATTAAAGCTAAAGCTGGCGAAAAAGGGAAACTTTTTGGTTCAATTACTACTGCTCAAGTAGCAGAAAAATTAGCTGAAGCAGGATTTAATGAATTTGATAAAAAGCATATTAGAATACCTCATATAAAAGAAGTTGGAATATATTATGCATCAGTTAAAGTTGTTGAATCAGTCTATGCTAATGTAAAATTAAATATTACTGGTGAAAAAGAAGAAGAAAAAAGGGAAGAAGTAAAAAACAGAAAAAGACAATATAAAGGGAAAAGAATAAACAAAGAAGAAACAGAAGCCAGCAATGATAATGAGTAAGCAGGCGATTGAATAGATAATGGATAGGATATCGAAAATTCCACCCCAGAGTATTGATGCTGAAAAGGCTACACTGGGGTGTCTTTTACTTAATAGTGAACTTTTAGAAACATCATCTGCATTATCTGAAGATGATTTTAGTTTACCATCTCACAAATTTATATTCAGGGCTATTCAAAATTTAATAAGAAAAAATCAGCCAGTCGATATTTTGACAGTTATAGAGCATTTAAAAATAGATGATCAGCTTGAAAAAGCTGGAGGAGTTTCCTATATATCTCAACTTCCAGATATAGTTCCAACGACGGCAAATTATACAAGTTATGTTTCAATAATTCGTGAATTCGCTTTAAGAAGGAAACTTATAGAGGTCGCAAATAATATAATTGGACAATCATATGATAGCAATATAGAAATAAAAGAAATAATAGATAAAGTAGAGCAGGAAATATTAAAGGTAACTTCTTATGACTATAAAGAACATTTTATTATATTGAAAGATATAATTTTCGATATACTTAATGATCTTGAAATGCGCAAAAAGACCGACACTATCTATTCTGGTATTCCAACCGGATATCACTATCTTGATGAGATCACTTCTGGTTTCGATAAAGGTGATTTTATTGTAATTGCTGCAAGACCTTCAATGGGAAAAACAACATTTGCTCTTAATCTAGCATTGAATATGGCAATGGATTATAATAAGACTATTGGTTTTTTTTCACTGGAAATGTCAGCTAAAATGCTGGGATATAAAATTATTTCCCGTATTGCTCAAATTCCTGTAAATGATATAAGAAGAGGAAATATACCGATTGCCAATATTCAAAAACTTGTAGATGCTGTTTCTCTTATTTTTGAGAAGAAAATTATATTTGATGAAGCAGAATCAGTAACAATTTTTGATATAAAACAAAGTGCAAGAAGATTAAAGTCCAAGTATGGTCTTGATATAATATTTGTAGATTATTTACAGCTTATTTCTCCACCTGCTGGAACAAAAATAGAAAATAGAGTTCAGATTGTATCCGATATTTCAAAAGGTTTAAAGCAGCTTGCAAGAGAGCTTGGTATTCCTGTAATTGCATGTGCTCAATTATCAAGAGCACCTGAAAAAAGGGAAAATAAAAGACCTCAACTCTCAGATTTGAGAGAATCAGGTTCTATAGAGCAGGATGCAGATTTTGTAGGATTTTTATACAGAGAAGATTATTATAAAAACAAAGATGATGCAAAAAGTAACCAGGAAAAAGGTATTACCGAGTTTATTATCGGTAAACAAAGATTAGGTAGAAGAGGTGATATAATTAAATTTCACTTTATAGAGGAATATTCTCTATTTAAAGAGCTTGAAAATCAGGATTTATGAACAATAAAAAACCTATCAAATTTAATTATATTTTTGCTTATGCAATATTATATTCCATTATTTTTATTTTTCTTTTTTTAACTTATAGAGAACAACTTTTTTATTATGCGAAAAACATTATTTTAATTCTCGATTTTCTGGTTATCATAGGGATTTTGCATCTTGAATTGTTAAGGAAAAAGGCATTTTATACTTTTAAAATATTTTTGAAAACTGGTTCGAAGATATATACTTATGCCTTTATTCTTCTTATTTCAAGCTGGATTTTTATATTTATAGGTAAAAATTTTTCTGTTGATTTAACGATAATTTTCCCTTTCGCCCTTATCCTGACTCAATTAGAGATGTTTATTTATATTTTTCTATTTATAAGATTTTATTCTCAATATGTTGAATCGGCCAAACTTGATGCTCCTCATTATGTTGTTATTGGATTTATCAGTCTTATTGTTATAGGTGCTTTTCTACTTTTTGAGCCAAATTCTCAGCTTAGAGAAATTTCATTTATCGATGCTTTGTTTACATCGACCTCTGCGGTCTGTGTTACCGGGTTAACTGTAAATGATATCGGCAGGACATTTACTCCTTTTGGCTTGATTGTTATTCTTTTGCTCATTCAACTCGGTGGTCTTGGTATAATGATTTTATATGCTTCTTTTATTTTGTTTTTTTCGGGGAATCTATCTGTAAAAGGATTTGATATTGCGCTGAAGGCAACTGAAATTTCTGGTAAATATACATTCTTTCAAAGGACCATTTTTTTTATTTTAATTTATACTTTAATAATTGAATTTTTTGGAGCAATATTTTTAACATTAAGATTTTTATCCACAGGAATGCCTTTTAATAAATCCATAATATTTGGAATTTATCATTCCATATCTTCTTTTTGTAATGCTGGTTTCAGCCTATTTCCGAATTCCTTTATGGATTATAAAGGTGATATCGCAATAAATTTTATATTAATTTTCTTAATTACTTTAGGGGGAATAGGTTTTATAGTTAATTATGATATTTTTAGGTTTATAATAAATAAAATTAAAAAAAATAAAAAATATACTTCTTTAACCGTTCAGTCTAAAATGGTTCTTACTGTTTATTTGATATTAAACCTTTCTGGAGCAATAATTTTCTTTTTAGTAGAAAGTAGTAGAGCATTAAATAGTTTCAACACTACTGAAAAGTTTTTAATAAGTTTTTTTCAGGTTGTAACAGCCAGAACAGCTGGTTTTAATACAATTGATATAGCATCTTTATCTCCAATAACAAGAACTTTACTGGAAATACTAATGATAATAGGCGCTTCAGCTGGCTCTACTGGTGGAGGTATCAAAGTAACAACTTTTTTTATAATAGTTTATACAATTATTTCATTTATAAGGGAAAAACATGTTGTAACCGTTTATAATCACAAAATAAACAATTATCAGATAATAAAAAGTTTTTCATTATTTTTTGTTTATCTTATAGTTATATTGATATCATATTTAATACTTCTTGTTTTCGATAAGAATGATCCGCAATCTTTGCTATTTGAAACTATATCTGCAATAGGTACTGTTGGACTTTCTATGGGAATAACTTCTAATCTATCCGATATGGCAAAGATTGTATTAACAATTGTTATGTTTTTAGGAAGAGTTGGACCTTTGACAGTATTTACAGCTTTAAGTTTTAATAAGAAAAATGAGCCTGTTGATTATCCAGAAACAAATGTAATGATAGGTTGAAAATGGTTAAATAAAGTGATTAAAATTTTTTTTTATAAAATTTTCTTTTAATATTAATCTGGAGCAGGTTATGAAAATTTTAATAATAGGTCTTGGTACATTTGGATTATCACTTTTAGAAGAATTAAAAAGAGATGGTACTTCTGAAATTGTAATTCTGGACAAAGATGAAAATCTTGTAGAATTAAATAAAGAAGGGACATCTTTTGCTGTTATAGGTAATAGCATGAATATGGAGACAATTCAGAGACTTCCAACTGATATTGATGTTGCTATATGTTGCATTGGTTCAGACATGGCTTCATCTTTGATCACCTGTATTAATCTAAAAGAATTTCAAATGAATAGAATAATTGCAAGATCTTCATCCGCATATCATTCACAGATACTTAAGGCAATAGGAATAGATAAAGATGATATAATTTTTCCGGAAGAAGAAGTAGGAATAAGACTTGGTAAGAGATTACTCCATAGACATGTGTTTAACAATATTATTCTTGCAGGAAATCATGTATTATCCGAAATAAAGATAAAAAATCAATTCGTTGGTATGAAACTTAAGGATTTACATTTAAGAGAAAGATTTAAAATAAATGTTGTAGCTATTAAGTATAGAGAAAAAGAGATCTCTGATGACGGAGAAAATATTTATGTTGAAAAAATTCTGGATGTCCCTGATCCAGATTATATTTTTACTCCAGATACCACACTTGTGGTTGTCGGAGAAGAAAGTGCAATAGAAAGATTTAAGGAAGAAATTTAGAAGAAATTTTTAAAAATATATATTCATAAAAATATTAATTAATATTAAAAAAAATATAGATCTATAGAATTTCGAAATTTTTATAGAAAATAAAAATAGATGTTAAAAGGCTTAATAAACAATGAACAATCATCAAAAAGTCTTAATTATAACTACTGGTGGAACAATAGCAATGGTGAGTGGTCCTGATGGTGGAGATATACCGGCATTAAATGGGGATTTACTGATAAATCAGATCCCACAGCATTTAATGCCAGCTACAGTTGAAGTTTATGAATATTCAAACAAACCATCACCTCATATAACAATGGATGATATGGTTAATCTTTCTAAAATTATAAAAGATAAAAAAGATAGATATGATGGTTTTGTTATAACTCATGGAACAGATCTGCTTGAAGAAACGGCATTTTTTCTTGATATTGTTTTACCATCCTCTATTAAGGTAGCACTTACCGCATCAATGAGAGCAAATGATGATATTGGTGTTGATGGACCAAGAAACTTGTTATCTGCCATAAAAACAATTTTATCGCCTGAATCAAATGGATATGGGGTAATGGTTGTTATTAATGATGAAATTCATGATCCATATACTGTTACAAAAACATATACTTCTAATGTGGCAACATTTCAATCCCCCGGATTTGGTATGCTTGGAATTGTTGATGATGATAAAGAATTTTTTGCAAGAGTAAAGAAAAAAAGAGTGGTAATTGAGACAGAAAAATATGAAAAAGATGTTATACTATATAAAACATATGTTGGAGATGATGGGCAGCTTTTAAAGGCAATCTGCCAGAACATTAAATTCAAAGGTATTGTTGTTGAAGGCTTTGGAAGAGGAAATGTACCCCCTAAGGTTGGAAAAATACTTATTGAAATTGCAAATAATGGATTACCTGTTGTTGTTTCTACAAGATGCCATCTTGGCAGAACTTTAGGCGTTTATAGTTATGATGGAGGTGGAAAGTTTTTAGAAGATCATGGAATAATTTTATCCAAGGATTTAAAACCACATAAGGCTTTAATCTTATTAAAATTACTATTGGGTGCAGATTGCAAAGTTAATAAAATAAAAGAAATATTTGATAATTTTTAATTTTAAAACTGAATGCAAGATAAAGTCAAATCTTAGCCTGAAAATTGTGTTTGATTATTTAATAAAAGAAATGATTTAATAAAAGAAATTGAAAAATATAAAATATAATATTACTAAAAATTAAAGTTATAGAGATTTTATTATAATTTTTGCAGATATTGTTATAATTTTTATTAAAATTTGTTGTAAAAAAGTTTATTTTTATTATTATATTTATGTCGGAGCGTAGCGCAGTTGGCTAGCGCACTACCTTGGGGTGGTAGGGGTCGCTGGTTCAAGTCCAGTCGCTCCGATTTTTTTATGAATTCCCTTTCATGTTTTTTTATTTATCAAAAATTGGTTCTTTAAATAAAAAAGTGAAGAAAAGTAAATTATTATAATAATCTTATACTCATTTTTTTAAAAATATTTTTTTAAAATGGAGAATATAATGATTTTATCTTATCTATCAATTATACTATTTTACCTTATTGTGCCATTTATATTTTTAATTCTGGAAAAAAGAATAGCTATTATTGCCAGAATAAATCCTATAGTTATATTATATATTATAGGCATAATTATTGGTAATATTAAACTGATACCAGCATCATTATATGAATTACAGGATTTAATGAGTTCAATTTCCATATTATTTGCAATACCTTTAATTTTATTATCCCTAAACATTCTCTCATGGAAAAGATGTGCTAAAAAGGCTCTTTTATCATTTTTAGCAATAATTATTGCAGATATTATAGCTATTTTTATAGGGTATTTATTATTGAGAAATAAATTAGATGATGCATCTAAAATCGGAGGTCTTCTTGTAGGTGTTTATACTGGAGGAACACCAAATTTAGCTTCTCTTAAAATTGCACTTTCTGTTAATCCTTCAATTTACATTTCAGTTCATACTTCAGATATAATTGTATCTTCACTTTATCTTTTATTTATTATAACAATTGCTAAGAAAGTATTTGGTAAATTTTTACCGGTATTTGATAAATCAAATGTTATAAGTGAAATTTCTTCTGAAGAAGAAAAAAAATATGAAGGAATTTTAACCAAAGAAAATATTATATCTTTTTTCAAGCTAATCTTTATAGATACTATTATTTTTTCTTTAAGCTACGGAATATCACTTTTATTCAATAAAAATACGCAGACAATTATACTTATTTTAAGTGTAACTAGCTTTGGAATTCTTGGCTCTTTGATAAAACCGCTTCAAAAGATTAAAAATAGTTTCGCGATAGGTCAATATTTTATCATGGTTTTTTGTCTTATTGTTGGATCTATGGCAAACATTCAAAAATTGATAATGGGAAGCCATATAATTTTAATTTATGTTGCAATAGCAGTCTTTGGATCACTTTTAATTCATTTTATTTTAAGTGTCTTACTAAAAATTGATGTTGATACAATGATCATAACATCTGTTTCAGCAATTTTTTCTCCGCCATTTGTTCCTCTTGTCGCAACATCAATTAAAAACAAGGATGTCATACTTTCCGGGATGATAACTGGTCTAATAGGTTATGCGATAGGAAATTATTTAGGAATTCTTATAAGTTATATTCTTACCTTAATTTAGTTTTTATAAATTTTTATAAGTTATTCCAAATAAAAGCTCTTATATCTTGTAAAATTTACTAAATACAATCAATAAAGACAAGAAGAAATAATAATTAATGGAGATGAAATGATAGATGTAAAATTAGTAAATTGCGAATATGATAGAAAAAGATTTGTGAAATTTCAATTTGATTTATATAAAAAGAATAAATTCTGGGTCCCACCTTTTTTTAAAGATGAGGTGAATTCGTTAAACCCTGCTAAAAACAAGGCTTTTAATTTTAGTGATGCTCAATTTTTTTTATTTGAAAAAAATAAGAAAATAGTTGGTAGAATTGGTCTTATAATAACAAAAAATAGTGAAAAAGAAAAAGAGTTTGCCAAAATTTCGAGGTTTGAATGTATTGAAGATTATGATGTTGCAAAATTTATTTTTGATTTTGCAAAAAGCTGGGCAAAAGAAAGAGAAAAGATATATCTTCATGGTCCACTTGGTTTCACAAACTTTGATACACAGGGACTTCTCATAGAAGGTTTTAATAAAATACCAACTACCGCGTCGGTATATAACTTTGAATATTATAAAGATTTTTTTGAAAAATATGGATTTAAAAAGGAAATTGACTGGGTTGAATATGAGATAAAAGTCCCGGATAAAATACCAGAAAAAGCATTAAAAATAGCAGAAATTGTCACTCAAAGATATAATATTAAAGTGATAAACTTTAAATGTAAAAAAGATCTTTTAAATTATGCTAAAGCTGTTTTCGATTTGATTAATATTACATATAAAGATCTTTTCTCTTCTGTACAGCTAAATGATGAATTGATTGAACACTATATTAATTCTTATATAAAAAAGATAGAACCACAACTTGTTAAGGTAGCAGTAGATAAAAATGATAATGTAATTGGTTTTGTTATATCAATGCCATCTTTATCTTTAGCAATGCAAAAAGCTAAAGGCAGATTATTTCCTTTTGGGTTTTTATATCTTTTAAATGCAATTAAAAAATATGATAAACTCGATTTATATCTTGGAGCAGTTCATCCAGACTATCAGGGGAAAGGAATAACAGCACTATTAATGGTTGAAATGACCAGAACTGCCATTGATAAAAGGATTAAAACAGTTGAAACAAATAGTGAACTTGAAAACAACATTAAGGTTCAAAGAAATTGGGATTATTTTAATACAACTCTTATTAAAAGGAAAAGATCATTTATAATAAAAGTATAATGCCTATTGAATAATTATAGTATTGAATAATTATAGAATTTGAAAAATTTTAAAATGAGAAAAACTGTCAATAAGCTATTTAGATATTTATCCTCTTTCAATAAAACAGTATGGCTTTTAGTTTTTGCTACATTTATGGAATCTTTCGGAAGATTTTTAGTAATACCATATCTTTCTATATATCTATCGAGAAAAGGTGTTAGCCTTCCGTCTATTGGAGCTGTTATTGGAATGGGTCCACTTGCCGCAGTTATTTTCAGCATTATTGGTGGGCATCTCTCTGATGCCTTTGGAAGAAAACCTGTTCAGATTATTGGAGTTTTATTAAGCGGGATTTCTTTTTTGGGTTTTGCAATATCAGGGTTAAATCTAATTCTACTTGCATTCTTTAATTTTTTCACAACAATGACAAGAACTTTTTATAGGCCAGCTGTAAATGCAGCCATTGCCGATATAACACCACCAGAAAAAAGAAGTGAGGCTTTAAGTTTATCAAGGGTATCTATTAACCTTGCTTATGGACTGGCACCAATTGTTGGTGTTTATCTGGCATCAAGGGAAAAACCAGTTGCATTTATTATAGGTGCAATTATATCTTTTTTAGTTGCATTATTTATCGCGATTACTGTTCCTGAAACTGCTATTGGAATTGAAAGAAATAAATATGAAAAAGATGAAAATTATAAAGAAAAGATTTATATATAAGATGATAAATCAGATAAATCAAATTCAAAATTAATTTCTTTTTATAAATCTTATAGATCAATATTATTTAATAAATCATTCTTATTATGGACAATTGCTAATATTTTGATTTTAGGTGTATATGGTTATATTTCATCATTTTTACCAATAGAGCTAACAAAAAGAAAGTTTCCTCTATCAGTTTACGGGATAATTCTTTCTATAAATGCCTTTGTTTGTACCTTTTTTCAAATACCGGTTTCAATTATTTTTGGAAACAAAAATATAGGTAAAGTCTCTTTATTTTCAATGATAGGATATATAACAGGATTTTTATTATTTGGTTATTCAAATCTAACTATTTTTATAATGCTCGGAATGTTTATCCTAAGTATTGGTGAAATTTCTCATGCTTCGGTTAATGTAAGATTTATACCTGAAATTGCCCCGAAAGGTTTACTTGGAAGATATCTGGGTTTAAGTGGACTTCAGGAATTAGGCCCTTTTATCTTTAATCTTCTTGGAGGTTTAATTATCAGTAAATACGGTGGAAAGTTACTTTTTTCGATAGCAGCACTGTTTTCACTTATTGCCGGCATATTGAAATATATTGCCAATATATAATTAATCAAAACAAATAATCATATAAACAAAATAAATAAGGAGAAATATATATGCAAAGAGAAATTACAGAAAAAATTGCTCTTCATGATGATAATGGTTTTATTACAAAAGAAGGATGGGCTAAGAAACCTTACTGGCAATATGATAGAAGTAAAATTAAAGTAAATAAATTAAGGATAAAAGAATGGGATTATTATGCAGTAATCTCACAGAAAAATGGTTTTGGACTTTCTTTTACTATAAGTGATATGGGTTATATAGGTTTTTCATCTATTACTTTTTTTGATTTTGATAATAAATATTATAATTCAATCGATTCACTTTTTTTATTTCCAGTCGGAAAATTAAAATTATCTTTATCAAGTGATCAAGGATTTATAAAATATGAAGATAAAAAATTAAGGATAGAAATTTTAACAGAAAAAGTTTCAGGTAATAATATTGAAAAGAAAATCAAATTTAGCTCATCAAATTTGCCCGATTATCATAAAAATAAAGGTATAGAAGGAGAATTAAAATTCTTTTACTCTCTTGAAGATGACAGTATTTGCATTGCAACTTCATGGAAAGAAAATAGAAGAGCATTTTACTATAATCAGAAGATAAATTGTATGAGAGTAGAAGGGAATTTTAATATAGGAGAAAAATTTTATAAATTTAATCCGGATTTTGATTTAGCAGTTCTTGATTGGGGAAGAGGCGTATGGACTTATAAAAACAGGTGGTACTGGAGTTCTTTATCTACATTTATTGATGGTATCAGATTTGGCTGGAATTTAGGATATGGATTTTCTGATAGAAGTTGTGCAAGTGAAAATGCTTTATTTTATGATGGGAAAATTTACAAACTGGATCTGGTTGATTTTATATATGATCCGGATAATTATCTTAAGCCATGGAAAATAGTAGATAATGAAGGGAAACTGGATATTAGCTTTGAGCCAATATTAGATAGAAATAGCAAATCTGATTTTTTGATAATAAAATCTATTCAACATCAGGTGTTTGGATATTTTAGCGGAAAGGTTAAGATAGATGATAATAAGATAATCGAGCTAAATAAAGCACTTGGTTTTGCGGAAGATGTTTATAATGCATGGTAAATAAGAATAATATTTTACTTCAATAAAAATAGTTATAACTGAAAAATTTTATAGGGCTCAAGAATTTATAGAATATGAAAAGATGTCACTTAGAAGTATAAAATTTATAGAAGAAAAGATTAAAACTTTTTATGAAAAAAAATTAAAATATCTTAATTTTAAATATTTAATATATTCAATAAAGAGGTTTTATTAAGAATTAAAGGTAAGAATAATGAAGATAATATCAAAATTAATTTTATTTCTTTTAATTTTCGCAATTTTGCATTTTGCCTACGATTTTTTCCCAAATGCAGTTGTAAAGATTTTTTCATCTTCTGATGAATCTGTATTTTCACATTTAAAAATGTCTTTCTGGGCATATTTTTTTATATTATTAATAGATTATTTTTATTCGAAAAAAATTGGTAAAACTTTTTCTTTTATCGCATCTTTGTTGATAACAATAATAGTGCCTTATTTTATAATAATTATATGGTATATTTTACCTGCTTTGAATGGCAAGATAGAAAAAGAAATATTTGAAATTTTATGGGCATTTATTGTTTTAGTAATTGTTTCTATAATATCCTTTAATATTAATCAGGATCTTGCTAATATTAAATTCAATAGAACAGTAAAGATTTTTATTATTTTACTATTTTTTTATCTATCTTCTTTTATACATACTTTACCTTTTCAAAACCATGGGTAGATATTTTTCAAATTCCATAATTTTTTTAATTGTTTATTTTTCAAAAATTGTTACAAATGATAATCAGATTAAAGAAGATATTATAAATATTTTTATGTATTTAAGGGGTTTTGTTATGGCTAATGAAAATCATTCAAAAGTTGAGATTAAAAGACACTCACTTTCACATATTTTAGCTATGGCTGTTCAAACAATATGGGCTGATGCTAAACTTGCTATAGGACCAGCAATAGAAAATGGATTTTACTATGATTTTGATATACCTGTTACAATTTCAGAAGATGATCTTGTTAAAATTGAAGAAACCATGAAAATGCTTATAAAGAAGGATTTGAAATTTAATCAAAAAAAAATGAAGATAGAAGAAGCTTTGAATTTTTTTAGCAAAAGAGGGGAAATTTATAAAGTAGAATTAATAGAGGAACTTAAAAAAAAGGGAGAAACAGAAGTATCAATATATGATACCGATGGCTGGATTGATCTTTGCATCGGCCCACATGTAATATCAAGTTCTGAAATAAACATAGACGGATTTAAGCTTGACAGGGTTTCTGGAGCTTACTGGAGAGGTGATGAAAAAAACAAAATGCTTCAAAGAGTTTACGGACTTTATTTTGAAACCAAAAAAGAGTTAGATGACTTCATAAACTGGAGACTGGAAGCCATTAAAAGAGATCACAGAAAAATAGGAAAAGAGCTGGATCTCTTCTCTGTTCATGAAGAGGCTGGAGCAGGTCTTGTATACTGGCATCCTAATGGAGCGAGGATGAGATACCTTATAGAGAATTTCTGGAAAAAAAGACATTTAGAAAATGGTTATGAATTTCTATATACTCCACATATCGGAAAATCCTGGTTATGGGAAACTTCCGGGCATCTTTCCTTTTACAAGGAAAATATGTATAGTGCGATGAAGATTGATGAAGATGATTATTATATTAAACCGATGAACTGTCCTTTTCATATAATGGTTTATAAATCAAATGAACATTCATATAGAGATTTGCCTTTAAGATGGGCGGAACTTGGAACTGTTTATAGATATGAAATGTCTGGAGTTTTGCATGGCCTTTTGAGAGTCAGGGGTTTTACTCAGGATGATGCTCATATAATATGTACCGAAGAGCAAGTCGAATCTGAAATACTCGAAGTACTTAAATTTTCACTTTCAATATTAAAGACTTTTGGATTCAATGAAATAAAGGCATATTTATCAACAAAACCAGAAAAAAGCATCGGGACTAATCAGCAATGGGAAAAAGCAACAGTATCATTAAAAAAAGCTATTGAGCTTGAAAATCTTGAATTTGAAGTAGATGAGGGTGGCGGAGCTTTCTATGGACCAAAGATAGACCTTAAGATTAAGGATGCATTAAATCGTCAGTGGCAACTTTCCACAATACAGTTCGACTTTAATCTTCCTGAAAGATTTGATATGTATTATAAAGATTCAGATGGCACAGAAAAAAGACCTTTTATGATTCATAGAGCACTTTTAGGTTCACTGGAAAGATTCTTCGGGATTTTGATTGAACATTATGCAGGAAAATTTCCAACCTGGTTTGCCCCTGTTAATGTGATGCTTATACCAGTTGCAGATAGACACATTGAATATGCGAATGAGATTGCAAGAAAACTTAAAGCCAGAGGATTTTTCGTAAAAATTGATAGTCAAAATGATACAGTTGGTAAAAAAATATTTAGAGCACATTCTGAAAAGGTACCTTATGCAGCAGTTATAGGTGATAAAGAAATGCAAAATAATTCTTTAACAGTTAAAAATAGAGACACTCAAAAACAGACTGTATATAATGTAGAAGATTTTATTGAAAAACTATGCTCTGAGAGAGATTCAAATATTAACCAGCTTGGATTATAGTCATTTTTAGATTTTATCTCTAAATCAAATATGGAGGCAACAATGAAAAGTTTAATCATTGTTGATGCTCATTCATTTATATATAAATTCTATTTTTCAGTTGGCAAAAAACCTTTGATTACAAGTAAAAATGAAGATGTTACAATTCTACATATGTTTATAACCAAATTGATCTCAATAGAAAAAAACTATAATCCAACTCATATGGTTATATGCTTTGATGAAAAAGGTCCAACTTTTAGAAATACTATATATGAACAGTATAAAGCAAATAGAGATAAATCTCCAGATGAGATAAACAGACAAACTCCAATTTTGAAAAATATTCTTAAAGAATTAGGATATAAAATATTAAGTGAACCTGGATTCGAAGCCGATGATTTTATTGCCGCAGCAAGCATGGTAGCTTTACAAAAAGGATTTGAAGTAAAAATATTTTCTCAGGATAAAGACTTACTTCAACTTGTTCAAAATTCTGTTAGTGTTGTTTCGATGAAAAAATCTGGTGAAGGCGATATAATTTATGATGAAAAACAAATAGTAAATGAATGGGGAATAAAACCAGAACAAATGGTTGATCTACTCTCTTTAATGGGAGATAGCTCAGATAATGTACCAGGAGTCAAAGGCATTGGAGAAAAAACTGCCTTACAATTAATTCAAAAATATGGAAGTTGCGATCAGATATTAAAATATCTTCATACTATAAGTTCAGTATCTATTAGAAACAAGATTAAAGAAGGAATTGAATCCTTAAAAATTTCAAAAACTTTAGTAGATCTAAAAAATTCAAAAATTACTATTGAACTTTCTCAAAAACTAAATCCAGATGATTGGGTTTTGCCTAAGATAAAGAATGAAAAAGGTCTTGAACTTTTAAAAAATTATGAATTAAAACAGATTTATGAAATTTTAAGTGGAAAGATTTTCGAAGGTCCATATGAATATACCTCTATTGATAGTTCTAATTATTTTCTTGTTGATAATAAAGAAAAACTTGAAAAGCTTTTTGATTATTTAAATAAATTTGAATTTATTTGTATCGATACTGAAACTACAAATATTCAGCAAGAAGATCTTGAAATTCTTGGTGTTTCTTTTTGCTGCGAGGAAAAAATTGCTTACTATGTTAATCTAAAAGATGAAGTTTTTCGCCAGATTTTTTTTGCAAAACTGAATAAATATCTTGTAAATAATAAAAAATTCATCGGGCATAACCTGAAATTTGATTATAAGGTGTTACGAAAGTATGGTGTAAAACTTCAGCATATTTATTTTGATACAATTATCGCTGCAATGCTTTGCGGGATTGAAGGCGAAAAACTTTCAATGGATGATCTTGCTAAAAAGTATTTAAGATATAATACAGTTCATTATGAAGATATTGTTAAGGATAAAAATAAGACTTTAAATGATTATTCAATAGAGGATGTCAAAAATTATTCCTGTGAAGATGCTGATATTACATTTAGGCTTTATAATTTTTATAAACCCAGAATAGAAGAAAATGGGTTTGTAAAACTTTTTTATGAGATTGAAATGCCTTTACTTCCAATACTTGCTGAAATGGAACTGGATGGGATACTTGTAGATAAATCTTATTTTGAATCAATTGATAAAGAGGTCGCAGAAAGGCTTTATAATATTAAAGGAGAGATTTTTCAACTGGCGGGTAAAAATTTTTTAATTAATTCCCCAAAACAATTAGCACAGGTTCTTTTTGAAGAATTAAAGCTTCCTGCATTAAAAAAAACAAAAAGAGGTTTTTCGACAGATGAACAGGTTCTTGATGAACTTGCAAAAATGGGCTATTCTATATCTCAAAAACTTGTAGAATACAGAAAACTAGATAAATTAAGAGGCACTTACATATTACCGGTTTTAAAATACATAAAAAGGGATGGAAGAATTCATACAAATTATAAACAGGCTTTTGTTTCTACAGGAAGACTTTCGAGTGTTGAACCAAACTTACAGAATATACCCGCATTCACAGAGATGGGTATAAATATAAGGAGAGGTTTTATCTCCTCACCCGGTTATATTCTGGTTTCATTTGATTATTCACAAATTGAACTAAGAGTTCTGGCTTATTTTTCTCAGGATAAAAATCTTATTAAATCATTTTCAGATGATATTGACATCCATTCTAATACAGCATCGATAATTTTTAAGAAAGATATTAGCCAGATAACTCAAAATGAAAGAAAGATAGCAAAAACGATAAATTTCGGTGTAATATATGGGCTTTCCCCCTTTGGTTTAAAGCAACAACTTG
>JBKBTB010000159.1:0-4329 GCA_046291015.1 Exilispira sp.
CAATAAGATTTTTTACTTGAATCAAAATGAAAGAGTAAAGCTTTGAAAAAATTAACATCCTTCTATCATAATATTTTTTGGCAAAATTCTTTGGGTGGTTTTATTATTTCTTTTTTTTAGGGATTAATTATCCCTATTAAATTGAATATATTACCTTTGCAATAGGTTTAGTAGGACTTGTTCTTCCCTTTTTTCAAGCTTATGCATCATCTCTTTTATACAAGACAGTTCAGGAATTTTCTGATGGTTTTGCAACTGCAATTATTTTCTAAAGATATAATAATGGATTTGATAGGATTCTACTTAAATTTGGTTTTAATATTATTAATAATTATTTTATGGGATTTGAATTTGCCTTTTTTTAAAATATAAATATCTCTTGTATCTTTTTTTAAAAATTTTAATGGTAATTTTGATATCTCTCTTTTTGCAAGTTTGAATTTTGGCAATATAACTGAATTTCAGGCAAGTATTTTAAATCAATTATAGTACTTATTCTAATGGTTTTCAAATTTGTCTTGTAAATATTGCTAAGGTCGAAAATGGAACTTCGATTGGTTTATTTAACTATTTTGAAAATGGATATAATGCCATCAAGACAACATATAATGAATTAGGGATCTTAAAACTAAACTTCAAATGGGGTTTTAGAAAATTTTATTCTATTATTGGTTATAAAATGAACAATGCTCAAATCTTTCAAAGTACTTTAGGTTTTGGTTTTCACAATAGCTCTGGTATTTTATTTTTAGATTTTGAATTCTCTGTTCAGGGTATGGCAAACATTGAGAATTTAAAAAAAATACATGGATAAACCTTCCCTTTTATATGCCGTATAACAGCAAAATTTAATTGGTATATACCAGAAGATATAAATCCAATAATGTCAGGGGTAAACAATTTCAAATTTTTCCAGTATGGATGGTTTAGATTTACTTTGGGCATTCAATTAAAGATATAACTTGACCTTATCATAATCAACAACTCTATATGCAGGTTTATATAAAAAAAGATATTGTTCACTATGATGTATCAATGGATAATTTTTATTTTCTATAAAAGAGTTAAAATTATTTAAAAGTTCAATACTCAAAATATTTTCTAACACTTTTTCAGAATTATCATTACAATATTTTGCATATTCTATAAAAAAGCTTTTATCATATATTGAATTTGAAAATTTATTCCATAATTTTACAAATTCATCTTTTGCCTCTTTCTCATTTTTAGAGTTTTCCTCCGCTGATAATATACACACATTTTTTAAAACATTTAAATCTAAACCAAGTTTTATATATGGTCTTAAATTAATTCTTACATATTTTTTATCATCTCTTAAAATCTCCATAAGTGGTTCATTATCTAAAATAATCAAATCAAAACTTTTGTTTAAGAATAGTTCTCTAATATTATTAACATCATTTTTATTTTCAAATTTATTTTCAATTTTTAATCCTGAATCCTTTTTAATATTATCTATTTCACAATTTAAGTGTTTTATAAATTTTTCTTTTGATTCTAAAAGATGAGCATTACCACATACGGCTTGAAACAAAAATTTATAAATATCTTCAAATCTTAACATTGGATATTTTTTTATATGAGAAAATAAAGATTTTTTAAATATTTCACCATTTTTCATAGTGCACAAGATCTTCTATTTTTTTTCTTCTTTTATTATTGATCATTATATTTACTAAAGTTGATTTAACAAATTTTATTTTATCTGGATAACCTAATGGAATTAATGCTATCACTCTTATATTTTCCGGAATTTTAAGTAGTTCTTTTATTTTATCTTCATCAAATGCTCCAACCCAGCAAGTACCAAGTCCCAATGCTGTTGCTGCTAAAACAAGATGTTCAGTAGAAATTGCAGCATCGACAAGAAAATAATGTAATCCATTTCTTTTCCCACTTAATGATGGATTGGCACAAGAAACGATTATAACTGGAGCCTTACCCATCCAGCTATTAAAAATACCTGCAGCTTTAGTTATTTCTTTTATCATCTCTTTTTCTTTGACAATAATATAGCTGAAACATTGTTTATTTTGCCATGAAGGAGCCCATCTTGCAGATTGCATTAAAATTGCTATCACATCATCTTTTATTTCCTTATCCAAAAAATCTCTTACACTTCTTCGGTTTGTAATTGTATCAAAAAAATCGGCATATTTTCTTTTTATAATGGGTATTCTTAAATTTTTTCTCTTATAATTCATATCTTGTTTGTTTAGATTTAACTATATTTTTTTAATTATATTTTAATTGTATATATTTCAGATTTTACTGCATTAAAAGTAATTCAATCTTAATAATTAATAAAAATAATTTTTAATAATTAATTTTATTAAATATCTATAATTTTTAAAAAAAATCAAAACTAAAATTTTTGAAATTATTGACCAAAAATATAATCTTTATTATTATTAATATAGAAAAATATTATATAAATTTTCTTGTAATGGCCCCAAAAAACAGATTACTCTTTTTTTATTATTTGAGAATAAATTATCAATTTTAATTTTTATATAGTAGGAGTTATATATGAACTTTAATTTAAATTTATCTGATTTTTCGAGTATAAATCAGATCAAAAATAAAACAAAACCGATTAAAGAAAATACGGTATATGATGTGATAATTATAGGAGGAGGACCTTCAGCACTAACTGCAGCGGTATACTGCCTTAGAAAAGGGGTAAAAACAGCTTTGGTAGCAAAAGATATTGGAGGACAGGTAAAAGAAACTTCGGTTGTTGAAAATTACCTTGGATATACTTATATAGAAGGAATTACTTTAGTTCAAAAATTTAAAGATCAAATCGAGCAATTTGATCTTGATATGGCTCTTAATGTTAATGTGGAAAAAGTTGAAAATAAAAATATTAAAAAACTTTATTGCAATGATGGTAGAATTTATCTTGCAAAGGCCATAATTATTGCAACAGGCAAACATCCCAAAACTTTAAATGTACCTGGTGAAAAAGAACTAACCGGCAAAGGTGTAGCATATTGTGCGATCTGTGATGCTCCTTTATTTAAGGATAAGGAAGTTGTGGTGGTAGGTGGCGGCAATTCCGCTTTAGAGGCAGCAATTGATCTTGCCAAACTTGCTAAAAAAGTGACATTAATTCAGAATCTTGATAAATTAACAGCAGATAAAATTCTTATAGATAAATTATATCAATATAAAAATGTTGATATTATTTATTCAAGTAGTGTTAAAAAAATAAATGGTTCAAATAAAGTTGAAAGCATAGAAATTTTCAATTTAAATAATAACCAATATAATATAATTAATGCCGATGGAATTTTTATTGAAATCGGTCTTGTCCCAAATTCTAAAGCTTTTGAGGGAATTGTTGCAATGAATCAATATAAGGAAATTTTAATAGATTGTGCCTGTAAGACCTCTGCAGATGGTATATTTGCGGCTGGCGATGTTACTACAGTCCCGTATAAACAGATAATTATTGCGGCTGGTGAAGGTGCAAAAGCTGCACTTTCAGCATGTGATTATATATTAAACAAGAAGGAGGAATAGTCTATGTCAATTTTCGACCAAAAAACAACACAGCATTTAACACAACTATTATCACAGATAGTTAATCCTATTAAGATTAATTTCTGGACTCAGGAATTTGAATGCCCAACCTGTAATATGAATCGAAAGTTTTTAGAAGAGTTTTCAAGCTTTAATAATAAGATTAAATTGAATATTCATGATTTTGTAAAAGAAAAAGAGCTAGCAGATAAATATAATATAGATAAGATCCCTGCTATTATTGTCTCAGATGAAAATGAAAATAATATGTCAGTAAGATTTTATGGAATTCCAGCAGGTTATGAAATAAACTCTTTTATAGCAGCCTGCCTTGAATTTTCAAAACCTGATAAAATTGATGATATTGAACCAGAAATAATTGAAAGAATAAAAAAAATTGATAAAAAAATTCACATTCAGGTTTTTGTCACTTTAACCTGCCCATATTGTCCTTCTGCTGTTGCTGTTGCGCATAGAATTGCCTTAATAAATCCAAATATAACTTCAGATATGATTGAAAGTTCGACTTTCACACCATTAGCCATCAAATATAATGTTAGTTCTGTTCCAAAAACAATAATAAATGATAAGATTGAATTTGTTGGTGCTCAGCCAATAAATGTTTTGGTTGAAACCATAGAAAAATTATAA
Organism: Exilispira sp.; assembly: GCA_046291015.1. Taxonomy (GTDB): domain Bacteria; phylum Spirochaetota; class JAAYUW01; order JAAYUW01; family JAAYUW01; genus Exilispira. The sequence goes on from JBKBTB010000159.1 coordinate 4,201, forward strand.
AAAATATTATTTAATAAAATCTAAATTATTATTTTAATAAACCGCTTATTATTAAATCAGTTGCTTCATCTTCTGTAAGACCACGACAAAGAAGTGTTTCAAGTTGTTTTGAATCAACACTTCCTATTG
>JBKBTB010000160.1:0-4267 GCA_046291015.1 Exilispira sp.
TAAAAATATTTACAAGTGATCTTATAAATTGAATTATATAATCTTTTTCATCTATAAGATTTTCGACTTCTTTGATCAAAATAGAAGGATTATAATCTAAGACTAAAAAGAAATTATCGTTGTGATTTTTTTCTGACTTATTTTGATAAATAACAGGAATATATCTATTATTCTCGTATTCGAGAAGCAATTGTGGTATAAGAATATCATTATTAAAAATGGAAAAATTTAAAATTGGTTCGAATTCTTCACTGATTGAAAAGTAACTAACTTTTAAAAGTTTTAAATTCATAAGTTTTCTTTGAATAATTTTAAATTATATTAATAGAAGAATATTTTTAAAATAAAACGGGGAATTTTTATCTATTTTAATAATTTTAATTTTAGGTTCATCTTTTATATTGAAATTCAAATTTAGTAATTTTATTTTATTTATAATTTGCTTATTAATATTATTACAAATAAACTTTTTGTAAGTTAAATTTGTAATATTTTCTTCATTGAATATTTTATCTAATTTTGAAAGATAGTCTTGAATATTATTGTCTATTTTTGAAACAGGAAAATTTAAATAATAATAGAAATAAAAGATTTCAGTAGAAGATATTTTACTCTCAAAATCTTTAATTAAATTACCTTCTTTATAAAAATCATTTATCAACATCGGTATAAAAGATGGTATTAAGCTTAATATTAAAGCTAAAAATTCTATAAAATATGCATTTTTAAGATAAAGCTTATCAATTTCCATCCAGATATAACCATAAGGCTTATTTGCTATAAAAATTGGAAAAATAAAATTATTTTCAGCAAAAGATTTACAGTTAAAAAAAACATTTGCTTCGATGAGACTAAAGGTATTTTCAAATTTATCCGGTAAACAATTGTAACTTTTTAATAAAAGTTTTAATTTATCTTTGCCAATATTAAAATGATGTATCATTTCATTTTGAAAAAAAATAGCATAAGAATTAAAATAAAAAAAGGAACTTAGATTTTTATCTAAATATTTAAATAAATCAAATGAATTTTGAATATAAATAAGGTTTTTTATGAATATCTTTGTGTTGGAAATTAGCTTATCCAGTATATTTATTTCCTGTGAAAATGATACTTGATTGTTAACTTTATCCTCTTTTTTAGAGAGTATATTTTCTAACTCCCATTTTTGAATCTTTATAGAATTTAAATTAAACATCTCTTTATCCATTTTTTCAATTTTAGTTTCAAAGTTACTTTTAATTTCATTGAAAAAAGCTGGACTTTCTACTGGATTTTGAGATTTAATCTTAAAGTTTTTCTTTGTTGTTAATTTGTTTAATTCTTCTTCACTTATTAAAATATCTTTAAATTCGCTTTTTTTTTCCATAATAAAACCTGATAATTTATTTAATAGAATCTATTAATAATTATTATCTTCTGGCAGATCTTTTATTTGCTCATTAATTTTTTTATATAATTTGTAATAATCAGATTTTATAAATTCTTCTACTTTATCTTCTGGTAAACTGTCTAAAAGCTCATTAAAGTATTTAACTATACTTTTCATTTCTGAAAAATTTATTTTATCTAATGATTGAAAATTATTATCAAAAATATCTTTCTCATCTTTATTAATATTTTTAAATGAATTTTCCTGCTTTTTATCGTCGAATTCAATAATTTCAAGCCTGTCATCTATTAAAAGATCCTCTTCATCATTCAATATATCATTGGTTTTAACTTCCGAAAATTTGTCCAATAATTTATTTCTTTCGCTATCGAAATTAAAATCAGATTTATTGTCTGGTTTTTCATCTATAAAATATTTTAATTTACTTTTTTTTTTATATTCCAAATTGAGATCATCTATAGAAAATACGGCAATAATATCCTGAAAATCTTCATTATCGGCATTAATATGTTCATTAAAAGCCTCTTTTTCATCTGTGTATTCAAAATTATCTTTTTCAGATATTTTTAAATCTTTTGTTTGATCTATTATAGAAAAAAGTTCATCACCAGATAGGGCAATATCTGTCTTGATTTCATCATCATCAAAATCAAAAAATGAAGAATTTTTATCGGACATAGTAAAATTTCTCCATAATAGTATATTTTCTTCTAAATTAGTTTAATAGAATTTTAATAAAATATCAAGATAAAATAATGATAGTAAAATACTTGTGGATAAAAAAGTTGAAAAAAATGTTAAGCAGACTATAATAAAAATATGATGATCATATGATAATAATTAAATATTGAGGACAATCTGTGAAAAGATTTTTATTTAAAAATATTTCTTATAATTTAATTTTTTCTGTCTTTTTTATTTTGATGTTTTTTGCAATAAATATAAATATCTATGGTCAAAATATTACTTTAGGATTTGGATTCGGATATACAGATTTATTTATTAAAGCTAACACAGATCTGGATGCCTTTAATTTAACATATAATCCTGCTATTGGATATGAAATTTTTACTTATTTTTCCTTAAAATTATTTAATAATTTTGATTTAATTTTAGGATTAAGACTTATTTCAAAAGGTTTTACATATACATCTTATCAAAAATTTGAGATAATTTACCTTCAATCTTATATAAAATTAAGATATTTGATTTTTATTACTCATAATTCAAGGACATTTTTTGATCTTGGTTTTGATTTAATTGGAAATAATATATATAATTGCATCTTTAATTATTCTAACTTTTCAATTAGTTATAATAACAATATAATAATAAGTATAAATGATAACTCTTTAAATCTATCAACTGGTATTATCTATAAAAATATAATTTTCTCATTAAATATTTATCTTCAATTAAACCAGGTATTCAACATAGAAGGTTTAGACTTTAGTAATTATTCGATGATATTTGAAATTGGTTTTATTATATAAATTATTATGAGGTTTAAATGAAAGGGATAAGTTTTCGATTAATACTTATTATAAATCTTTTATTATTAATATTATTTTCTAATTTCAATTTAAATGCCCAAACTTTAAAATATAATCAGGTCAAATCTAAAGGTATAGAACTTCAGATAGACTTAAAGTCACATAAATTATATATAATAATTGGAAGTTTGAGTTCTGATTATTTGATTTGTGATATTTACATTTATGGAAAATATTTTATCGATTTTTCACAGATGGAATACGGTAAAATCATATATATGAAAGAATTTAGCAAGGTTTTTGTTCAATTTAGTAGTTATAGAAATTATTATAATCAGCAAGATCAATATCCATTTCTAGAAGTTTTTCAAATACAGATTAGAACAGATGATTTCTACAAAATTATAGAAAGGAAAAATGAATTAATCTATTTTCAATTCACCGGCAAATATGGCAGCTTAAATGCTAGTTTAAATAAACAATTTATTAACAGTATTGAAAAATTATCTATAATTGAAGATAATAATCAGATATCATTATCTACCAATAAAAGACCTTATCGTCTTTTCACCATTATCTATCCTTTCAATATATTATATTCTTTTGATTCAAACAATCCAGTAATTAATGATTTTGCTCATTCTTTATTATTTCATGATAATATTACCTTTGAGACAGGTTATTATTTTAAAATTCCTTTTTTAAGTGCTTTATCTTTTTATTACTCCAATATGACAATATTTGATTGGCAGAGTAACTTTGAGATTACAAGAATATTAGGATTAAAAATTTATATTACAATTTTCGATTTTCCAGAATCATTTTTCTTAAGATTTAGTGCACTTTGTGGATTTTTAGGTGTTGCAGTTAATTCTTCTAATATTTCACAATATAATTTTTGCTATCTATTTTCTTTATTTTTAGGATTGCCTATCTCGCCTGCAATTGAATATTTCACTTCGATTTCAATTGGTAAATATGAAATTTCAGATTTTAATCTAATGTTTCAATTTGGAATTATTATAAACCTATTGTAAAAGTGAATCTATTATTATAAAGATCGATCTATTATAACAATTATCTTTATCAAAATATTATATATTGAAGCAATGTTTGAAGTTTTTTTTCACCAATACCTTTGACGTTTAATAAATCTTCTTTTGACTTAAATGGTCCATTTGCATTTCTATAATCAATAATTCTCTGTGCTAAAACTGGTCCAATACCCGGGATTGCACATAATTGTTCTAATGTAGCCTCATTAATATTTACAGGAAATTTTATCTCTTCTTTTTTATTATCATCTTTTATACTATTATTTTTCTCGTTATTATCTTCTGCTTTAATATTAGACTTATATGAAGTTTTTTGTTTTTTGTCC
>JBKBTB010000161.1:0-4263 GCA_046291015.1 Exilispira sp.
GATTCTATTGATGGTAAAGAAAATTTGAAAAATGAAATAAAAAATGCAATTAATAATATAATGGTAAATGGAAAAATAAAAGATATTTATTTTATTGATTTTTTCATATCATAATATTTTTTATTTAAAATATTGGAGTAAGATTGGAGAAAATATGACAGAAGTGCTGTCTCAAGATGAGATAGATCAATTACTTTCTGCTATTAATGCTGGTGATACTACTATTGAAGATGTTTCAAAGACTACTACTCAGAAAAAGATAAGAATTTATGATTTTAAAAGACCTTCGAAATTCTCAAAAGACCAGCAAAGAGCTATTAGAATGATTTATGATTCTTTTGCAAGATTATCACAAACAACACTTTCTGCTATTTTAAGAGCTCCAGTTCAGTTTCATGTTGCTTCTGTAGATGAACTTACTTTTGAGGAATTCACAAGATCTATTCCGACACCTACTACCATGGCAATTATTAATATGGATCCTCTTAAAGGTTCGGCTATTTTTGAAATTGATCCAGCAATTACTTTTGCAATAATAGATAGAATTTTTGGAGGAAAAGGGAAAACAACTCAAAAAATAACCAGAGAATTAACAGACATAGAACAGGCTGTTATGGAAAATATTATTGTTAAGTTATTATCAAATCTTAGAGAATCATGGGCTAACTATGTAGATTTAAGACCAAGATTGGGTACTATTGAGGTAAATCCTCAATTTGCTACAATTATTGCTCCAACTCAAATGACCACACTTGTAACACTTGAAACTAAAATTGGAGAAAATGAAGGGATGAGCAATTTCTGTATACCTGCATTAACCTTGGATCCAATAATTGGTAAATTAACACCAACATACTGGTTTTCTTCATATAGAAAGGGTAAGGGTTCTGAATATTTTGTTTATCTCAAAAAAAGAATAGAAGATATTCCATTAACCATAAAAGCCGAACTTGGCTCAACAAAAATTAAATTTGGAGATATTTTAGATTTAAAAGTGGATGATATAATATCTTTTCATAATGTAAAAGTTACCGATGATATAAATATAAAAGTTGGGAATCATACTAAATTTCTTGGTAGACCTGGTATTTTTGACTCAAAGTTATCGGTTCAGATAACAAAAGTTTTTGAATCTCCAACTTTTGAAGATATATTAGCCGAGGAGGAAGATAATGGGTGATGGTGCTCTTTCTCAAAGTGAAATAGATGCTCTTTTACAGGGTACTGATAGTTTTCTTGATTCTGGTGATATATCAGATGGTTCAGCAGCATTAAGTAGTCAGGATATATCTACCTTAAAAGATATTTTTTCGTCTGTTATTGATGCTCAAAGTTCTACTTTAAAAATTTCAACAAATAGTGATATACAGATTACCAATCCTAAAATAGATATAATTTCAAAGGAAGGATTAGCAACTTTACTTCCTTTTCCAGTTTTGCAGGTGACACTTCCTTTTGAAGATGAACTTCCTGGTTTTAATTCTTATTTATTTAAATCTTCTGATGCTCTTTTAATTGGATCGAAAATGATGGGGCAGGAAAGTAAAGAGCTTACTGAAATGATTTCATCAGCCGTTTCCGAAGCAACTTCTCAAATAATTGGTTCCTCAATTACTTATTTTTCCAACACATTTAAAATTCATATAAATACTGGTTCTCCACAACATTTGCTGGCGAATAGCTTTTCCGATCTTATTCTACCTTCAGATGATTTTCTGGTTTTTATTACATATAATTTAAAGATTGATAAAACTAGTAGTACTTTATATCATATTATCTCTCTTTCCATTGCACAGGTTTTGGCAAGTCTTAAAGGTGGAACTAAAACTTCTGCAAGACAACCAGAAAGAGCTGAAATATCTAAAGGTTTCGAAATGCCCTCTGAATCTAAAACTAAAGTTACAAGATCATATCAACCAGCTGCTTTTTCTAAATTAGAACCAGTTCTTTCAGAGGAAGAAAATAAAAATATTTCTTTATTATTAGATGTAGAGATGGAAGTAACTGTTGAACTTGGTAAGACTCAAAAAACAATTAAAGAAATATTATCAATGGGAGAAGGAACGATTATAACTTTAAATAGATTGGCTGGTGAAACTCTTGATGTACTGGTTAATGGTAAACCTATAGCCAAAGGTGAGGCAATAGTTATAGAAGAATATTTTGGTGTTAGAATAACCGAAATATTAAGCAAAGAAGCTAGAATTTCCAGTCTTAAATAAAAAAAATGAGAAAAATTAATTTAATTTATAGAAAAAAAAAATTATTTATTATTATTTTAGTAATTATAATACTGTCAATTTTTAATATCACTGTATATAGTCAGGAAAATCAAATTACCGAAGAGATTAATAAAAATTTAGCCACTCAAAATCAAAATGAAAATTCACAAAAAAACAATTCTAGTTCGGCATTTTTTATTAGAACTCTACTTGTATTAATATTTTTGCTAATATTATATTTTTTTATTAAATATAGGTTTAATAAAACTACTGAAAATAAGTCAACAAAAAAGTATTTTTCAATATTATTTAAACAATCTATTTCAAGAAATATTTCTCTTGCAGTACTGGAATTTTTCGGCTCTTATTATATAATCTCAATAGGCAATGATATAAACATATTGGAAAAAATCGATAATCAAGAAATTATAGACTTTATAAAACTCGAAGCCAGTAAAGAACAACCAAAAAAAACATTTTTAGATTATCTTGGATTTCCGCAAGATAAAATTGATTCAAAAACAGTTATTTCAAAATTTAATGAATTAAAAGATAAGATGAGTAAAATTAAAAAAGGAAATACTTGATGAGTGATAATACAAAATTCCAGATTTCAAGATATAACCCGAACTCAGTAATAATGATTAGTGGAGATAATAATAATAAAGCTTTTTTTATAATACAGGATGGAGCAGTTAAACTTACAAGTCCTCTATCTAAAATAATAGATGATATTGATGTCGATCTTACAAAAGGAGATTTTTTTGGTGTTGAATCATGTATGGCAAATTTGCCAAGAATAGAAGGAGCTGTTTCAACTGCACCAACAATCATAATTTCAATTTTAAGAGATCAATTTCCCTATCTAATTCAAAGATCCCCAACCATACCTATCAAAATAATCAAATCTTTCTCTGAAAAATTAAGAAAATATGATCATTATTTTGCCTCATTATCATTAAAGGCAGCAAGTCAATCAAATATAAATGAAGAAGACATTATCTACTCTAATGCAAAGTATTATGAGCAACATTCAAAATTTGCATTTGCATATAAAATCTATCTTACTTATATAAGGCTTTATCCAGATGGAAAATATATCAATGATGCAAAACAGAAAGCAGTTAATCTTAAGCCATATTGTGAAAATGTTCCGCTAGAGATTAAAACCAGCGGTTTGAATGCAAATGTCCCAAAAGATTTTTTATTGTTTGTTGAGGGAGAACCTGGAGATAGATTGTTTATTATTCAAAAAGGAAAGGTTAATATAACTAAAATAATGAATGATAAGGAGATTTTAATAGCTGTTCTTAAAGAGGGTGATATTTTTGGCGAGATGGCACTTTTAGAAAATAAACCAAGGACAGCAAATGCAATTACTGCGGAAGATTGTTCATTTTTAATTGTAGAGAGAAAAAACTTTGATGCAATGGTTACTACACAACCAAGTCTTACAACAAAATTAATTACATTATTGTCTGAAAGGACATGGGTTGCATATAGACAACTGGAGAATTCATTATTATCAGAACCTATTGCAAAGATGTGGGATACTTTATTAATTCAGCTTCAGAAAAACAGAGTAATACCAGCTGAAAATTCACAATTTACATTTCCATTCTCATTTGTCGGTTTAGTAAAAATGGTTGGCCTTCCAGAGCATGAAGCTCCAAGATATAAATCAGAATTTTTGCAAACAAAAAAATTTGAAGAACATGAAGACAAAATCTTATGTAAAAATACAATGCTTATACAGAATCAGGTTGAGTTTTATCAAAAAATGCTTTTAAGAAAAGAAAAAATTCAAAAATATAAAGAAGATATATAAGAAGATATATAAAGAAGATAATTAAAAGGAGATTTGATTTTGCCTTCAATTTTAGATCCAAGAAAAGTACAGAAAGATCTTATCATTCCAAAGGGAGCGGTACTTTTTTCATATGAAGACAATATAAATAAAATTAATATCCTTGACTCTGGTATATTGCAATTATTTATAAAACTGGATGATCAAAAAGGTGATAGGGCAATAACAATATTA
>JBKBTB010000003.1:0-28844 GCA_046291015.1 Exilispira sp.
TATGAAGGTTTTGAACTGGAAATTTAATCTAGTAAAATTATAATCTGAAAAATGAAAAAAGAGATTTTTTTGAAGCAATATTTTTTGAAACTTCAATAATTTTAGAATTTATAATTTCTTTATTTTTTATAACATACTCATAACCATTTTTTATCAATTCATCTTTACTTTCAAATGCAAACCAGTTTATTTTTTCACTTAAGGGTGTTATAACAATATCGCAAAATTTTCTATCTGCCAGTTGCTTTGACCAGATGGATGTGCTGATAATCTGCTGGATAATTTCAATAAAATTTGCATCATCATCCAGTTTTTCAGGTGGTGATGTAACATCTATACCAATTCTTATTCCTTCACCGAAAATTTCCAGTGATTCATTTGCCGGAAGATTGGATACAATACCTCCATCATAAAGAATTTTATCTTCTATCCTTATTGAAGGGAAGATAAAAGGTATGGCAGTGCTTGCAGCGACAGCAGTAACAATGGGGCCACTTTTAAAAGCATAAACAGATTTTGAATTTATATCTGAAGAAATGGCAACAAAAGGTATTTTTAAATCCTCAATCCTTTTATCTCCAAATATTTCTGAATAAACTTTTTGAATATCTTCGCATGCGATTAAAGATTCATCATCGAAAAGATTAAATATTGCCTTTGTATTTTTTAGAACATTCGTAAATTTTTCACCCAATGCTGATGATACTTTTAAAAATTTATCCTTAAAATTTTCTTTTTTTCTAAAAAAGCTAAATATGGATTCTTTAGAATCTTCCTTTTTACTTCCTATCTCAATATTAAAATACTTATCTGCAAAATCTTTATAGACTTCAGAGTTCATAAATTGATCTATTTTATTCTTACAATCTTTATAGTTTCCATACATTGCATAAACAGCACCAAATAATGCACCAGCAGAGGTCCCGGTGATTGTAGAAGGCTTTATCCCAATTTCTTCAAGAGCTTTTATTGCGCCAATATGAGCAAAACCTTTTGCAGCACCACCGCTTAAAACAAAATGAATTTGAATATTTTTGTCAATTTTTTGCATATTTATTCCTTTTTTATTTTATTTTTTTTAATTGTTGAATTTTTATATTTAAAACTGCTTTTACTACTATCAAAACTATCAAATTTAGTTTTTATTTATACAGTCTTTCCACTTAATAATTGCTTTAATAATAGCAAATTTCAAAATAAGAAAAAAGATGAGACTTTTATATTTGTTTATTAATTATAGAGGTTTAATTTTCTTTTTCAACAATTAATTCACAATAAATTTAATTTTGATATTTTAAATTGATGAAAAAATTTCATATTCAATGGCATATATTAAATCGCTGCAATCTTAGATGCAAGCACTGTTATCAAAAAGATTACACAAATAAAGATGAACTGACATTGGATCAATTAAAAAAAATTGCTGATAATCTTGATCTTTCAATGAAAAAGCAAAAGAGCAAATTGAATCTTCTTTTAACTGGTGGAGAACCTCTTTTAAGAGAAGATATTTTTGAATTGATGGAATACCTGGAAAAGAAAAAAAATATTGAACAGGTTGATATTATAACAAATGCTACTTTGATTAAATACAAAATAAATGAACTTAAAAGATTTAAAAAATGCAAAACAATTCTTTTTTCACTTGATGGTATAAGTAAAAAGACAAATGATAATATAAGAGGAGAAGGAGTATTTAATAAGGTTTTAGAACAAATACAATATATTGATGCTAAAAGGTTTAAAAAAATACTTATGTTTACTTTAAGTAAGCAAAATTATGAAGATGCTTTTAGACTTTTAGAATTTGGAAAAGAGAATAATCTTGATGGTATTATTATTGAAAAACTTATTCCAATGGGGCAATCAGAGGATGAATTTTCACTTGTTATAACAAAAGATATGCTTAAAAGACTTTATGATTATTTACTTACTCAAAATGGCTATGACACATTTAAAAGTTATGAATATAGAGCATTGAAAGTTGAATTTAATGAAATTAAAGGCATAAAATTCCGGATAAAAAATAATAATTTTTTCAATAAAATTGGTGTAAGAATAAAAGTTGCAAATTGCATAGTTGCAAGAGATGGCGCTGCTATTATGCCAGATGGTTCGATATTCCCTTGCAGAAGACTTCCTGTTATCCTCGGGAATTTGCTTAAAAATAGATTCAATGAAATTTTTGAAAATTCTGTTATACTGAAAGATTTAATAAATCGCAAAAAGTTAAAAGGGAAATGTAAAGATTGCGAAAGTTTAGATTGTTTTGGATGTAGAGCCATGGTCTATGCAGTTAAAAAGGATTTATTCAAAGAGGACCCGCATTGCTGGAAATAAAAAACTATAACTTAAAAAAAATAGACATCAAATCAACCTTTCGATCACTCAGAAATAGAAATTATAGAATATTTTACATAGGGCAGGGAATATCTTTAATTGGAACCTGGATGCAGCAGGTGGCGACAAGCTGGTTAATATATAGATTAACTGGATCTGCTTTAGCACTTGGATTATCAACATTTTTATCTCAAATTCCAGCTTTGATTGTTTCTCCAGTAGCCGGAACATATATAGATAAGATGAATAAGCTTACTATTGTAAAGCTCATGCAATTTTTAATGATGATTGTAGCTTTTATTTTAGGAATATTAACATTAAATAATTATATTACTGCACAAATTGTTTATATACTATATTGTATTCTTGGTATATTAAATGCTATAGAAATACCAGCCCGTCAATCGATGTTTGTTGAGCTTATAGACAAGAAAGAAGATTTGCCGAATGCAATAGCCTTAAACTCAACTCTATTTAATGCAGCAAGACTTGTCGGACCCAGTATAGGTGGTATTCTTTTATTAAAGATATCAGAAGGATATTGTTTTATAATTAATGCAGTAAGTTTTCTTTTTGTTTTATTCTCGCTTTTTGCTATTAAAATAAACAAAAAACTTGTTTCACTTGAAAAACATAATGTTTTTAATTCCTTAAAAGAAGGTTTTGATTTTGTTAGAAAAACACCTTATATATTCTATCCATTATTACTCTTAACATTTTATAGCCTTTTTGGAATCTCTTTTACAACTATCCTGCCAGTTATTGCAGTAAAAATGTATCAGGGAGCATCAAATACTCTTGGATTTTTAATGGGAAGCCTTGGACTTGGAGCATTGATCTCAACATTATTTTTAGCTTCAAAAAAAAATTATGATAATATAGCTCAAACGATAATAATTTCTTCATTTGTCTTTGCAATAAGCCTTATAATATTTTCTTTTAACAAAATTTTTTATTTAGGACTGGTAAATATTTTTGTTGCTGGAGCATCAATGGTTTTACAAAGTTCTTCTATAAATGCACTAATACAATCTAAAACTTCTGATGATAAAAGAGGTCGTATAATGGGATTTTATACCACTTCATTCAGGGGAATAATGCCATTTGGTTCCTTGCTTACTGGATTTCTTGCTCAAAAATTATCTGCTCAATCTTCATTACTTATTTGTGGAATAGTCTGCTTTTTAGCTTCAATATTGATTGGATTAAAATTTATAGGGTTAAATATGAAAAGAACCTTAAAAAATGGCTATTTTTAACTTATCTTTAAATTTTAAAAATATAAAAAAAATAATAAAAATATAAAAATTTTGAAAAATATTTTTTAATAATCTATAATTGATTCAGTTTTATCATAATATTATTTACGATATATTATAATATTATTACAAGAATATTATTACAAGGATATTAAATTGTGAAAAAAGATTTTACATATCCAATGTTGATTTGTTATTTTCTTTTAATAATAATATTTTCTTTTATTTTTTATGGTTTTGTAGATGTACTTAAAGGCTTTATAAAAATTCAAATTTCTCCTTCAAGACTTATTGCAGATTATTTTGCTATAGCTGGTATTGGAGGCACTTTATTTAATGCTTCCATATTATCTTTATTATCAATAATTTTGCTTTTAATTTTAAAAATAAAGATTAGTGGGCCTTCTATTGCTGCAATATTTACAATTTTTGGTTTTGCCCTTTTTGGCAAAAATATACCTTCAGTTCTTTTTCTCTGGTTGGGTGTATTTATTTCCAGTAGAATAACGAGAAAAAAATTTATAGAATATATTTACATAGCCTTATTTGGCTCGGCACTATCACCGGTTTTTTCTTTAATCTCATTTGAATCTGGTTTAAGTATTTTACCTGCATTATTGATTGGTTTTACTTTTACTACTATAATTGGAGCATTTTTACCTCCGGTTGCAATATATATGTTAAGATTGCATCAGGGTTTTAATTTATATAATGTTGGAATGACAGCCGGCTTTTTATCTTTGTTTATCTCTTCAATTTTAAGAAATCTTAATATTGATCTTAAATTGCTTGAATTCTGGACAAATCAATCAAGCCATATAGATATCTTTATAGTTCCTCTAACTTGTATATTATTTATAATTATTGGTATTTATAAGGCGCCTAAAAAATCATTATTGCAATTTATCAATCTTCAAAAACAGGGCGGAAGATTGCCATCAGATTTTTTCAATACACATGGTTTTGAAGCTGTTTTAATAAATATGGGATTATTAACTTTATTATATTATATATATGTTTTAACAACAGGTTCACCTACTAATGGGCCGGTTCTTGGAGGATTATTTACAATACTTGGTTTTGCTGCTTTTGGCAAAAATTTACGAAATTGTTTACCTGTGCTTGCAGGTGTTGTTTTAACCGCTATTTGGCTCAAAAAGCCACTAAATTCACCCCCAATAATACTTGGTGCATTATTTTCAACAACATTGGCTCCTATAGCTGGAAATTTTGGAATTTTTCTGGGCATAATTGCAGGTGGTTTACATATAATTTTAGTTCAATTCACTGCCGGTTGGGCTGGTGGAATAAATCTTTATAATAATGGATTTGCAGGGGGGTTGGTTGCAACATTTATCGTCTCGATAATGGATTGGCTTGAAAATGCTTCTGTAATCAAGCTTAATAAATAAAATCTAAATGATATAATATATAAAAATAACATAATAAAATAGATAAATAACATAATAAATGATTATATAATTAGAAAAGTTTATGAAGAGCGAAACAGGTAAAATAAAAGTAACATAATTGATATGCCGGTAATAATAAAGTGTCAATAGTAAAATGAAAATTATTTTGAGGTAAATATGAAACAGGAAGAGATGATTGTAAAGATTATAAGTGAGGTTTCGCATTTTGTTTTATCTGGCGATCCAACAAGGATGGTTATTTCCCTGCATAAAGAAAAAGGGGGAATTCATCTTGCAATATTTGATGATATTAAAAGATCAGATAAAGAAATAGAAGAAATAAAAAGGATAATATCAGTAGGTCAAAGACCTGAATTATCCGGTTATTATGGAAACCTTGCAGGAAATAATCTTCTTGGTGAAGCAAGGCTTGATCTAATTGGCTGGCAGGTAAAATATATAGATGTAAATAAAATTAGAGATGGATTAAAAATAGATATATGGATAGGTTCTGAAGAATTTGACAAAGATAAATTCACAATACCAGACAATAAAATTTAATAAAATAATTCTTAATTAAAAATAAAATTAAAACAATTTAATTTTTTAATACTTTATTAACCTGACAGATCAGATTTTCAACAACATATTTTGCTTCAGAAGGTTTCAAAGTCGAATAAATGGGGAGTGATATTTCATTGGCAAATTGATTGAAAGCATTGGGGTAATCTTCAATTTTATATCCAAGATTCTTATAAAAACTAAACATTGGAAGAGGAATAAAATGAACATTTGTAGCTATCTGTAACTCAGCCATATTTTGAATAAGTTTGTTCCTTTTTTCAAGATTAAACCCTTTTATGCGAAGTGGATAAAGATGATAATTTGTTGATGTGCCAGAATTATCGATATTAAAAGGAAGAATAGCCCAGCTTTGCTCTTTTAAGTATTCACTATAAATTTGATGTATCTTTTTTCTTTTCAAAAGCATATTATCAAATCTTTCAAGCTGAGCTAAACCAAAAGCAGCCATAATATCCGTCATATTGCACTTAAAACCATCAGCTATAATATCATATTCCCATGAGCCAGGTTTTAATTTTGAAAAGGCATCTTTTGATTGTCCATGTAAAGCTATTATCTTCATTTTTTTAGCCATTTCTTCATCTAATACAATATCATCTTTTATTTTATTTTTATTAAAGACAATTGCACCACCTTCAGCAGTTGTAAGATTTTTTACTGCATGAAAGGAGAATGTGTGAAAATCTGCCTGACTTCCAATAACATTTCCCCTATATTTTGATCCAAATGAGTGGGCAGAATCGGCAAGAATTACAATATCTTCTCTTTTAAGATTTGTTAAAACTTCTTTGATATCATCATATCTTTCTGGAACACCTCCAAAATCCACTGGCATTATAACTCTTGTTTTATCTGAAATTTTTGCAGCAAGTTGATTTAAATCCATTTGAAAACTATCTTTCTCAACATCGACAAAAACAGGTTTAGCCCCTCTATGAACTATAACATTGGCTGTTGCGGCATATGTATAGCAGCTTGTTATGACTTCATCCCCTTCTTTTATGTCGAGCATTCTAAGGACAAGTTCCATGGCAGCAGTTGCACTGTTTAATGCTATGGCAAAATCTGTTTTACAATAGTTTTTAATTCTATTTTCAAACTCTATAACATTTGGACCTGTTGTAATCCATCCAGATTTCAATACTTTATTTATATACTTAATTTCTATTTTTGAAATATCTGGTGGTGAAAATGGTATTTTCTTAATCATAAAAATGCCCCTTTTTTATTGTTATTTTGCTACCTTTGATCATTATATTCTAAAAGTTCTTTTGCCAGGTAATTTTTTTGCAAACCTATGGTGAATATATAAAAGGAAAATAGATAAAGGAAATACTGCAAAACTGACATATTTTGACCAGCTTATATAAAAATAATGAAGAATATTAAAGTTTATAATTATATCTATTGCAAAGCAGAGTAAGCAACCTGTTAAAAGATAATATGCGATTAAATTTAAACCTTTTTGCTTTACTCTAATATTAACAAAGAGAAGAATAACGAAAACAATTAAACAGGATACCAATATTGGTAAGGCATATTTTATTGACCAGTTTATAGTTTTATCAAGAGAATCAAGGCTTAAAAGGTAGCCAAAAATCGAGAGAAAGACAAATAAAAGAATATAAAAAATCTTTTTTTGAAAAAGTAATATCGAACAAAAAATAATCCAGATAAAAAATATTGTTACACTTGGAATTTTTGACCAGGAAATTTTAGATTCAAGTATTAAATTTATTAAAACTAATGAAACTATAGAAATAAGTAAACTAACACTAATTATTTCAAGCAAGGATGTTATCTTTGATTTTTCAGAAAAGTCTTCATATAAAGGATATAAAAATTCATTTTTATTATTTATATTTTCTATTTTTTCTACTTGTTTTTCATTTAATTGACTTTCAGAAGAAATTTTTTGATTTATATTTTTATTTGATGATAGGTTTATTTCCGGAATTTTTGCTTTACAAAGAGGACAAATATTTTGAGAATTATCGAGTTTAACTCCACAATTATAGCAATATGGCATAATCTACCTCATTAAAATTTTTTATAAACTTGTAGTTATTTCGACTTCGACTCCAAGTGATACCAGTGTACTGAAAAATAGTCTTTCAAGTTCTGTGTTTTCAATGCGGCTTCCAAAGGCTATTGAAAGTTTATTATTGAATGAAACAACAGAACAATTGGTTTTTGATGCTTTTCCCGGTGCAGGTATAAAATCAAAATGTTCTATAAATCTAAAATATTCTGGATCAATATTAATCTGGCCAATATTTGATAAAAACCCACTTACTAAACCATCTCCTAAATAATAAAAAGCAGATCTTAAAATTAAAACCTTTAAAAATAGGGGAACAAGGCGTAGAGCAAAAATATATTCACTTGCCACATTTCTTTTAATCATTTTTAAATGCTCTTTCTTTTTAATTTCTGCCTGTATTTGAAGTTTAGTCAGTTCAAATATTTCATCTAAAGAATACATCCCCATTCTGCAATCTATTTTTGTAAGAGCAAATAAAGAAAAATTTCTCATTGTCTTTGAAGGATGAATCTTTCTTAAATTTACAGGTGTTTCAAAATTTATATATGGTGAGTATTTTTTTCTTTCTTTTTCATTTATAGAAAAATATATTTGTTGAAGAGAATAAATATAAATTGCTGTTAGAAATTCAGTTAGACTAAGATTTTTGGATTTAGCAATTTTTAAAACATTATCTACTTTACAGTATCCAAAAATAACTCTATAATTATATTCTGGTAAAAGTTTACCTGGTATATGAAAGGCTATTGGCAGTGGATCTGGTTTTGGTAAGTTTTTTTCATAATACTTTTTATATCCATCTTCATATTCTTCAGAATCTATTGGTGTTGATGCTGTTATAATGTTTGTAGAAGGAAGATTATAACCTAAAATATTGAAATATTCATATAAGAGTGTTTTTAAGAATTCTATAGCACCGGTACCATCTGTCAATGCATGAGAAAATTCTACATTAATTCTTTTTTCTTTTGCTCTTACACGAAAAAGAGGTGAAGAAAATATTGAGTAGTTTGTGCATATAGGTTCAACATCATCTTCAATTTGCGGCATATCTTCAATCTCTTCGAGATAATACCAGAAAAGACCTTTTTTTAATTTGCAATAAAGATATTTATATCTTGAAATAGTCTTATTTAAAGCAAGCTGAAGTTTTTCCTT
Organism: Exilispira sp.; assembly: GCA_046291015.1. Taxonomy (GTDB): domain Bacteria; phylum Spirochaetota; class JAAYUW01; order JAAYUW01; family JAAYUW01; genus Exilispira. The sequence goes on from JBKBTB010000003.1 coordinate 8,799, forward strand.
ATCAACATTTTCTCTTAGTTTACAGGTAAAACAAAAAAGTGAAGTATATGTTCTGTCGGATACAGCAGGCATAATGGAGCCAGCATTATCAAGAATATAGAAATGACCATGTCTGTCTTTATAAAGAGTAGAAGAAAACAATCTTTTGCCTTTCATAATCTAAAAAAGATAATGATATTATTTTTTTTCTTGTCAAATTGATTTTAAAAGATTTTATAGATAAAGAATTTAATAAATTTTAAAAATGATAAAACAAAGTTTAAATGTCTAATTTTAATTTTTTATCGGAAATTTTACTACTTATAACAGCAGCAATATGGGGTTTTGCTTTTGTTGCTCAAAGAGTTGGAATGAATTACTTAAAACCTTTTACATATAATGGTATAAGATTTTTACTCGGGGCATTAACTTTAATGCCACTTATTTATTTCTTTAATAATAATACAAGGAAATACAGAATTGATAAAAATAATATTTTCGCAATTATTATAACTGGCAGCGTTTTATTTACTGCTGCAAATCTTCAGCAGATTGGGATTGTTTATACATCAGCAGGAAATGCTGGTTTTATAACCGGTCTTTATGTTATTATAGTACCTATTCTTTCAATATTTTTTAAAAAGAAAACCAGTATAATCTATTTTGCGTCTGCATTTATATCTTTTATTGGTCTATATCTTTTGAGCTCCGAAGGGAAATTTACCATAAACAAAGGTGATATAATTGTAGGCATAGGAGCATTTTTCTGGGCTATTCATATTATGATTATAGGTTATTATTCGAATAAAATTAATAATTTAATCTTAGCCATTGGTCAATTTTTAGTTTGTGGATTACTTTCAATTCTTGTTGCAACTATTTTTGAGATAAAAGATAAAAATATTTTTCAGAAAATTCTTCTTGCAAAATATCCAATTTTATACGGTGGAATACTATCGATTTCTGTTGCATATACCCTTCAAATAATAGGACAAAGAAAGGCTCATCCAGCATTAGCTTCTATTATAATGAGCCTTGAATCCTTTTTTGCATTTATTGGAGGAATAATATTATTAAATGAATCAACAAATTTAATAAGAATAATTGGTGCTGTTTTAATGCTTTTGTCTGTTATTCTTTCTCAATTAAAATTAGATAAAAAAATGCTTGACAATAAACAGAAAATTTAAGATAAAAATATTACTCAAATTACTTATATTAATTATTAAAATAAAAATCTTAATTTAAATAAATCACTTATATTAATTATTAAAAATAAATGTTTTAGGTAAAAATGATGATTATTTCTTTTATTGCAAAAATCAATAATCATAATATAATAAAACTAAAGAATAATTAATAAAAATAGATAAAGATTAAATAATTAGTAATATTTATGAGTGATTTATGTTTATGAGCATTAAGAAAGTAATTCAGAAAACAAATTATAATTTAAGGATATTTTCAAAGTATATCGGAGGAGTTTGCGGTCTCATTGTCTATTCTCTTCCAGCGTACCTGGCAGAAAAGAAAAATAAAGCTACAATCAATAAAAATTTTTTGACTCAAGTTTATTTTACAGGGAATCTCGCTCTTCGACTTATAAGTATCGTTGCACTTTCCTTAGGTGCAGTGACAGTAATTCAGGCATTTACTCAGCTTTCTAAAATTGGAGGTCAGGAGTTTATTGGAGAATTGCTCAAAATAGTCGTGATAAGGGAGCTTGGTCCTTTGATAACTGCTTTTATCGTAATAAGTAGATCAAGCACAGCTATAGCAAGTGAGATAGGGAATATGGTTGTTACAAATCAGGTAGATGCACTGGAAATGATGGGTATAGATCCACTTACTTTTATAATTTTTCCCAGAATAATGGGAGTTTCTCTTGCTTTAATAGTTTTAACAATATTTTTTGATGCAATAGCTCTTTTTGGCGGTTTTCTTGTTTCATTTTTAACCATAGGACTTTCTTTTGATATATTTTTTAATTATATAATGAGTACAATAAGTTTTGCGGATATATTTTCAAGCTTACTTAAAAGTCTTTTATTTGGTCTTTTCATCTCTGCGATTCCGATCTACAACGGATTTCAGGTTAAATCTTCCACAACTATACCTGTTGCAACAACCAAAACAGTAATGGAATGTATAATTGTTACAATTATTTTTGATATAATAATTACCATATTTATTTATGTTTAGATCTTACATCATTTACATCATTTATCTTAAATAAAAATTAAAGGTTATAAAAATAAAATTTAGTATTAAAATAAATAATAAAATAAAAGAGTGAAAAAGAACTAAAAAGTAAAATTAGTAATAAAATAAAATGATTTATAAAATAAGTTATAAAATAAAAAAAAGTTATAAAATAAAAGAGGAGTAGAATTGTCAATTATAGAAATAAAAAATTTATCTTTTTCTTATGGAGAAGATATCATTTTCAGTTCGATAAATGAAAGTTTTGAAAAAGGATCTTGCAATATTATAACATCTATGTCTGGTGAGGGTAAAACTTCATTATTAAAACTTATCGCTGGATTAAAAATCCCTTCATCAGGAGATATTTTATTTAATGGTAAATCAATTAAATCTTTTTCAAAGAAAGAAATGCTTGATTATCATAGAAAAACCGGATTTCTATTTCAGGACGCTGCGTTGATTAATAATATGAATGTACTTGATAATCTTGCTTTGTATTACAGATACAATACAAATTTAAAAGAAAAGGAGATTTTACAAAAAATTGATGATTATCTTGATTATTTTGGTTTAAAATATGCCATTTACTTTAGACCGGAACAGCTAAGTCACGGATTGCAGATGATTGTAAGTTTTATAAGAGCAATCCTTGATGAACCAGAAATTTTAATACTTGATGAACCGATTGAAACTTTAGATCAAATACTTCTTCACAAAATGCTCGATGAGATTAAAAAATTAAAGGATAAAGATTGTACTTTGATAATTTCAACTCACAGGGTTCGTCTTTTTGAAAATATGGCAGATAAAATAATAATACTGAAAAATAAAAGTATTATTTTTTCAGATACCTTTAATAAACTGAAAAGAAGTAATGAAAAAGAAATGAAATCCATGATAGAAATATAATAAGGGGTATTTATGCCATTCGTTTTTTCAAAATCTCAAAAATTAGCTGCATTTTTTATAATATTTGGATTGATACTTTTAATTGCAATCTTTGCCTTTATAATAAAAGGAAATAGAACGCTTGAAAGAAAAGGTCATTATTATACCTTTTTCGAAGACAGTAAAGGGATAACTGTTGGTTCCCCTATAAAATATAAAGGTTTTAATATAGGTAAGGTAACTAAAGTTAAATTATTAAATGATTATAGAACCAGGGTTGATTTTATAGTTTATAAAGAATATATCAATCTTTTTCGTTATGATACTGTTATAAAGATGTCTTCAAGTTTGCTCGGATCTTCAGGACTTAGCATATCCTTTTTGACAAATGCTAAAACCATAACTTTACCCGATAAATCCGAAGTCCTATCCTCAGATACGCCTTTAGGGCAGGATATCCTTTATAAAATATCTGAAAATCTTCCAAAACAGGATGATTTAACGGCAAAAGCCTCCCAGGTAATAGATATGATTCTTGAATTAAAACCAATTATAAATCTAACACTTATTAATTTAAGAGATACAACATATGAGCTAAAAGAATTGACATCATCTCTTAATGAAGGTGGAAATTCCGAAACTGCTAAAAAGCTTTTTTCTCTTTTAGATAAGGTTAACTTAGTTATGGATCTTTTAACACCAACCCTTGCCAATTTTAAGGATGTAAGTATAGATGCAAAAAATATTACTACCAGATTAAATGCAGATTTACCAAAAATTCTTTCAGATCTTTCGAGCATAGAATATAAAATTGACAACTTATTAAATGGATTTGAAAATCTTCCAGAAGATATCAAAGAAATATTAGAACTGGCAAAACAAAACCTTATACAGCTAAAATATGTTCTTGAAAATATTCCGCTTGTTCCAAAAAATACTTCAACAACAGGCACAACTCAATCAACAGGCAGATAAATAATTATTAAAAGGAATTAAAATGAGAATCAATAAGATATTTTTATTTTTATTAATTTTAATCTTTTTTATAATTAATGTTAGTTGTTCTGCTAAAAATCCAACAATTAAAAATGATATTAAAAAAAAGATTGATTACCTGATAACACAGGGGAATACTTATTTTGCAACCAATCAACTTGAAAAGGCAATTTCAACTTTTATCGAAGCCTACAATCTTTCAATTACCATAGATGATTTAGATAGAATAATTAAAACCAGCCTGAAATTAGCCGAGGTTTTTATATTTAAAAATGAACCAGATAAAGCTCTTACTTATCTTATTCAGGCAAAAAAGATTTCTGAAAAAGAAAAATTAAAAATATATTATTCACAAATTTTCTTTTTTTATGCAAGATATTACGAACTAAATAAAAATTATAAACAATCAATAGAGAATTATGAAAAAGCTATTTCTTTTGCCAGTAATGATCTTGATAAATCCATAGCATTAAATGGAATTGGACTTTTCTACTTAAAAATGAAAGAATATGATGAAAGTCTTAAATATTTAAATGAAGCATATAAAATAAATACTAAATTAAAGAATTATATACAACTTGCAAATAACTCGTATAATATTGCTATTTGTTACTTTAATAAAAATGATTTTTCGAAAAGCCTTCAATATGCTTTAGAGGCTTTGAAATATGATAAAATTTCTGAAAATCAATTTAATATACTTGAAGATTGTAAGCTTATTGCCAAAATTTATGAAAAAATCAATGATATAGAAAATGCAATCTATTATATTACTAAAGCGATAAATATTGCTCAAGTAATTGCACAGGATCAGGTAAAATATCTGCTTTCAGAATTGGAAAGACTTCAAAAACTAAAATAAGTAAAGAATTATTTTAGTTCATTTATTATATCTTTATTTACAATGTTTTTAAGTTCTGAAACTCTTCCATTGAGAGCCATTATAGTTGTTTCGCTTAAAAATTGAGCCATTTTAAGTCTTGTCTCATATGTTGCAGAGCCAATATGAGGTAATATTATAACATTTGAGAATTCTAAAAGTTTTGGGTCCGGGTATGGTTCGTTGTTATATACATCAAGACCTACAGAAAAGAATTTGCCTTTTTCTAAAAGAGAAATAAGTGCTTTTTCATCTATTATCGCTGCTCTTGCGGTATTTATCAAAATTGCATCATCTTTCATAATCGAAAGTCTTTCATAGTTTAATAAATTTTTCGATTGATCGTTTAGAGGAAGATGCAAAGACACAAAATCTGAAATTTTTAGCAATTCTTCTAAATTAAAATATTCAATACCAAAATTTTCCAATTCTTCCTTTTTTGTTTTGTTATAATAAATAACATTACAACCCAGAGATTTCATCATTATTGCATATTTTTTACCAATTCTTCCAGCGCCAATAACACCAACTGTTTTGCCAATAATGTCTTTACCAAGCATGAAAGATGGACTTACATCATCAAGATCACTTGCTAAAACTTTTAATATAGCTTCTTTTGCTCTTTTTGCACATGCAAATGTAAGTAGAACTGCAGTTTCAGCAGTAGCATTTGTTAAAATATCTGGAGTATTAAGAACAATAATGCCAGCTTCAGTAGCAGCCTTTATGTCAATATTATCAAACCCAACTGCATAATTTGCTATTACTCTAACAGATTTTAGTTTATCAATAACTGATTTACTTATCTTATGGGTAAACCATGTAATGATAGCAACACAATCTTCAACCTTTTCTAAAAATTCTTCTTCTTTTCCAATATCATTTTGCGGGAAAATTACTATATCATAATTTTCATAAAGTTTTGTTAATCCTTCCCGTAAAATATTACCAAAAACAGCTATTTTCCCTTTATTTGTTTTGCTATTATTGTTATTATTCATAAATCTTAGCCTTCTCTTCTCCTTTTAAAACTCTTAAAGCACCTGCTGCTAAAGCAAAAAGTTCTTCTTCTCCAGGGAAAACTAAAACTGGAATATTTTCAATAATCTTGCCAAGGTATTTTTTAATTGGCTCAACAATATAGTCATTATTATATGCTATCCCACCTGTAAGAACTATTGCATCAACATCTCCATAAAGTGAAGCAAATCCAGCAAAGATATATTTGGCTATTGTAAAGCACATAGCATTTAGAATTAATTCAGCATTTTTATCATTATTATCAATTCTTTTAACTACTTCTCTAACATCATTTGTACCAAGATGTGCGGTCAATCCTCCCTGACCTGTTAACATTTTTTTCATTTCTGCCAAATTATATTTTCCAGAAAAAGCAGCCTCGATTAACTGACCTGCTGGCAATGTTCCAGCTCTTTCCGGAGAAAAAGGACCTTCACCATCTAATGCATTATTTACATCGACAACTTTTCCTTTTCTATGTGAACCTATTGAAATACCACCACCAAGATGAGCTACTATTAAATTTACATCTTCATATTTTTTACCAAGAGCTTTTGCAGCAGATCTAGCAACAGCTTTTTGATTCAATGCATGAAATATAGATACCCTTTTAAAAAGAGGATGTCCACATATCCTTGCTTCATCAGATAACTCATCTACAACAACAGGATCTACAATAAAAGAATTAATACCAGCATCTTTTGCGATTTTGTATGCTATTAAAGCCCCAAGATTAGAAGCATGAGCTCCATATTTACATGATTTTAAGTCTTCAAGCATCTTTTCATTTATAGAATAAGTCCCTGATTCTATAGGTTTTAGAAGTCCGCCTCTACCTACAATTGCAGAAAAAGATTTTAATTCAATATTTTGAGAAGCTAAATAATCTTCAATAATTTTGGTTCTGAAATCAATCTGATCGATTATTGAAGGATATGGTTTTAGTTCTTCTACCGAGTGTCTTAATGTTTGAGAGCTGATTTCTTTTTCATCTTCATATATACCTATCTTTGTTGAAGTAGAACCAGGGTTAATTATAAGCATCTTATAAGCCATAAAATACCTCTTTATCTTAGTTTACTTAACTATTAATTATTTAATTCAAAATATAAATTTTGCAAGCTATTGGTAAAATTTCATTTAAAAAGAATTTAACTCCTTTATATAAAATAGATTCGAGATTTTTTTTATAATCTATTAAAAAAGATTCATTGGCATAATCTGAAACAACACGAAAAACAAGTGAAGGAATCTTCCATAAATGAGCAGTTTTTCTTATTGAAAAAGATTCCCAGTCACAAATTTCGGCATTAAAAAATTTATGAAGAAACAATTTTTTCTCATCACTATCAATGTCGGCTTCCTGTGAACATCCTTTTACTTCTTTTACATTATTATGTTTTTTAATAATTTCTTTATGAATTATATTTTCAACTTTATTAAGTCCAACAAAGATTTTACCATATTTTAAAAATTTATTATCTTCTTTTAAGTTATATTTATTTTCAACAAAGGAAAGATAAGAAGATTCATAAATAATTTTAGGTATAACAAAATCGCCTATCTGCAATTTTGAAAGACTTCCACAGGCACCAAAATTCATAATCATATCTATTTTATAAATATTGATAAGAGATGTTATTGCACTTACAGCATTTAATTTGCCATAACCACTTTTTATTGTAATTAGGTTTATCATATATTTTTTATCGTTAATAAAAAATTCAAAGCTGTATATAAAATAAGGAAATGGAATTTTACCAATATTTGATTTGTTATATTCAATAAAATTTACAAAACTTACAGCAGTATCATCTATTCGATTTTTCTTAAGATAATTGTATATAGATTGATATTCTTCATTGGTAGCTGCTAAAAGACCTATAAATATTTTCTTTTCCATATTTTCTTCTTTTTAATAAAAAATATTGTAAAATATTAAAATAGCTATTTTATTAACTGGCTAATTTATTAAGCAGATGTAAAACTAAAATATCAAATTAGATATAAAACTCAATTAAAAATCAGAAGGTTAACTGATGAAAGGAAGATTACGAAATGTAAAAATTAATGAACAACAGAGAAAATTCGCAAACTTTGATCAATCAAATCTTTCTGAATTAATATTTTATAAAGATAAATATGAGAAATTCATACTTGAATTATGCTCTGGAACAGGTGATTTTCTGGTAGGCTATGCAGAAAAAGAACCTGAAAGTTTTTTTTTAGGTATTGATTATGCAGAAAATGCCCATATAAGAGCTTTAAAAAAGGCTTTTAACCTGAAATTAAATAATTGCAAATTTATAAATTCCTATATTCAAGAGACATTAAATTATCTACCAGAAGAATTTTTCAATACTATTTATATAAATTTTCCTGATCCATGGCCCAAAAAAAGACATATAAATAGAAGATTGGTAACAAAAGAATTTCTATGTAAAATAAATAAGTTTATAAAAATAAATGGATATTGCATAATAATAACAGATAATAATTGGTATAAAGAATTTATAGATGAGCAAATTTATCAAATAAAATGCTACTCAAAATATTTTAAAGATAGCTGGTTTACTGAAGATGAGGAAAAATTTAGCTCAATATTTCCTCTTTTTTATTCGAATTATTATTTGAAGGCAAAGAAATTAAATAATATTGTTAGATTTTATATTTTACAAAAAATAAATTTGTCTTTATTATAAAATTGAATTATTTATAAAGTAAGAGTAAAATAAAATCATTATCTTTTTTATATTTTTCTGATACTTTTGATTTGATTATTATTTTATTTGAAATTTGGGGATCTAATTATGAATATTTTAATTATTGATGATAATAAGGATAATTTATATATACTTTCAGCAGTTATTAATAAAAATTTTACTGTTAAAATTTTTGTTGCAGAAAATTTTGTTAAAGCAGATGAAATTTTACATTCTGAGCAGATTCATCTTATTTTTTTAGATATTATAATGCCCGGTAAAAGTGGTATTGATTATCTTAGAGAATTAAAAAGTAATACAGATTATAGCAATATCCCTGTTATCATGATTACAGCCATAGAAGATTCAAACACCAAATTTTCCTGTTTTGAAGCAGGTGCTGTAGATTATATAACAAAGCCTTTTAATCCCAAGGAACTGGTATTAAGACTTAAAAACCATCTTCAATTGATTTCCATGCAAAACGAGCTTATAACTTACAATAAATACATGAATGAGCTTATTTCATTAAAGGTAAAGGAAGTTATTAATACCAGAAATGTTACGATTTTTGCACTGGCAAAACTTGCTGAATCAAGGGATACGGAAACAGGAAGACATCTTTTAAGAATAATGAACTATACTAAATTTATAGCAGAACAACTTGCAGAAACATCAGATAAATATAAAATAGATACAAATTTCATAGAGACTATATATCATTCATCAATATTACATGATATTGGAAAAGTTGGAATACCTGATAGTATATTATTAAAACCAGGTAAATTAACAACATCTGAATTTGAAATTATTAAAACACATACGATAATAGGTGGAAAAACGCTGGAAGAAGCCGAGTCAATGCTTCAATTTTCAGATTTTTTAAGAATAGGAAAAGAAATATGTTATAGTCATCATGAAAAATGGGATGGATCTGGCTATCCTTATGGATTAAAAGAAGATGAAATACCTTTAGCTGCAAGGATTGTTTGCCTGGCAGATGTTTTTGATGCTCTTATGTCAAAAAGAGTATATAAACCAAAGCTATCCTTTGATGAAACTTATACAATTATTGTTGAAGAAGAAGAAGGAAGATTTGATCCAGATATTTTAAAAATATTTAAAGATAAACCCTATGAATTCAAAAGAATGTTTGAAGAAAATTATGTTGAAGAAGAATCGAATTTACCAGCATATCAAAAGTATTTAGAAGATAATAATTTATAATCAATATTTTTCACATTTCTTGACAAATCAAATAAATGTTTTATTTTCAGAAAAGAGCTGACCATCTGGTCAAGAAATAATTTGTGGTTGTTTAATGAGACAAAAACTTGAGAATCCTAGGGAAAAAATTTTAGAAGCCGCATTGGTTGAATTTTCAAATCATGGTTATGAAACCGCATCTACAAATAATATTTCCAGACTTGCAGGATTATCCAAAGGTACTATTTTCAACTATTATGAGAGTAAGGAAAATTTATTTAAAAAGGTTTTAGATTATTCTATATCTGTTTTCAAAAAAGAATTAAATAATTTTAAGTTTTCGACCTTTTTGCCTGAAGACATTATTAAAGAAGCCATAAATTTCATGTATGATTTTTATAAAAATCATCAGAATATCTATAATTTTTACATTAAATCTATCTATGATCTTTCCATACCATTTAGAAATGAATTGTTAAAAGTTGTGAGACTTTTTTCTACTTTGTTAACATATAGAATAATTCATAATTTTAAAAAACACTCAATTTTAACATCAAAATATTCAGAAGAATCATTATTATATATCTTGAATTCAATAATATCAAGACTTATAGATTCTTATTTTATTGAAAATGAATCACCACTTGACAAAAAGGATCTATTTAATGAAATCTCTGTTATTCTTTGTGATATTTTGATCATAAAAAATAAATGAAAGAGGCATTGTATGAAAAAGCGTTTTGATTATTCTGCGATTAGAAAAACTTATACTCTTGCTCAAATGGTTTATGATTTTAAGACAAGAGATTCCGATTTGCCTGCTATCAAATACAGAACAGATAATGGAGAGCTTTTGTTGACATATAAACAGCTTCAAAGAAGAGTTTATGCTATAGCTTCTTACTTTCTTTCTGTTGGTTTAAAAAAGGGAGATAAACTAGCTCTTCTTTCAGATAATAGACTTGAATGGTTACTTGTTGACCTGGCATGTCAGGTTTTGGGTATTATTGATGTTCCAAGAGGTGCAAATATTTCAGAAAGTGAGATGGTTTACATATTAAATCATGCCGAGGTTAGTGCTGTTATTTGTGAGACTCCTGGTGTGTTAAGAAGATTTTCAAATGTTGCTTCTGGGATATTACCGCAAAAACTTATAGTGCTTATTGAGGGTGAGATAGAAGAACCCGAACTTTCTTTTATTTATTTTTCTGAAATAAATGAAAAAGGTTTAATGCTTTTAACAAATTATGAAAATCAGATAGAAGAAACGATAAAAGAAAGCAGACCAGAAGATGTGGTTACTATTATTTATACCAGTGGTACCACCGGTACTCCAAAAGGTGTTATGCTAACAAATAGAAGCATCTGCTCAAATATAACTGGAATGCCAGATATGGCAGCTATTGTAGCTGGTGATAAATTCCTTGCAATTTTGCCAGCCTGGCATGCATTTGAAAGAACAGTTGAATATACAGTTTTGAATGTAAGAGGTTTTATTATATATTCTAAACCAGTCCCATCCATATTGTTAAAGGATATATCACTCGAGAATCCTCAATATATTGTATCTGTCCCAAGGGTATGGGAAGGGATATATGAAGGATTGCTTAGAACATTAAAAAATAGTGGAAAGGTTAAATATCAATTATTTATTTTCTTTCAATCAATAGCAAGATTCTGGTTTAGAAAAAAAATAGCCTTAAATGAACAGATTCCTTTCTTTTCTAAAGATGAATATCTAAAAAATCTTGTTATGATGCCATGGAATTTTATCTGTTATCTGTTATCTTATCCTTTATTTTTACTCGGGAATGCCTTAATTTTCAGTAAGGTAAAGGCTAAGCTTGGTACCGGTTTTAAGTGTGGAATTTCTGGAGGTGGCGCTCTTCCAAAACATATAGATGAATTTTTTAATGCTATTGGAATAAAACTACTTGAGGGTTATGGTTTAACGGAAACTTCCCCTGTTGTTAGTGTAAGAAAGTTTGCAAAACCGACAATATATACCATAGGTGATTGGGTACCACATACAGAAATTGAGATTCGTGATGAAAATGGGAAAAAACTTGCTCCCGGTAAAAAAGGAATAATTCATGTAAAAGGGCCATTGCTAATGAAAGGTTATTATAAAATGGAGGAGCAAACAAATAAGGTTATAAAGGATGGATGGTTTAATACCGGTGATATAGGCAGAATGGATATAAGAGGTTATATACAGATAACAGGAAGGGCAAAAGATACCATAGTACTTTTAGGCGGAGAAAATATAGAACCAGAACCAATAGAAAAAAAATTAATGGAATCTCAATATATAAAAACTGCAGTTGTAGTTGGTCAGGATAAGAGAATGCTTGGAGCCTTAATTGTTCCGGATCTGGAAAATTTTAATCTTCTTTTTAAGGAAAGAGAAAATATTAAATTTGACAATCTTAAAGATCTTTCAGAATATGAAAATACCAGAATAATAATTCAAAAAGAGATTCAAAGGTTGATTTCATATAACAATGGATTTAAAAGATATGAGTTAATTGGTGCATTTTACCTTTTATACAATGAATTTACTCCTGGTATTGAACTTACGGAAACTTTAAAAGTAAGAAGAAATGTTGTTTACGAAAAGTATTCTAAGGAAATAGAATCTTTATTTGTAAAATAGTAATTATTTGCAAAATAATAAGTTTATGCTTAATTAAATATTGATTTAATCTTTAAGGAGTATCTATGGCAGTTGCTAAACCTTTTTGTGGTTTAAGACCTTCTAAAGACTATGTTGAGCAATTTCATTGTCCACCATATGATGTTATGGATAGAGATGAAGCGAGAAAACTTGCTGAAAATAAACCATATAGCTTTTTACATGTTACAAGAAGTGATCTCGATTTACCAGATAGCATAGATGAACATGATACTCAGGTCTATTTGAATGCAAAAATGAAGATTGAAGAGTTTATTAATAAAAAAGTTTTAATAAAAGACTCAAAGCCCTGTTATTATTTTTATGAAGAGACATGGAAAGGAAAAAGACAATTAGGTTTATTTGCTGTTGTTAAAGTTCAGGAATATGAAAATGGAACGATTAGAAGACATGAATTTACAAGAAAAGAAAAAGAAGTAGATAGAACCAATCACATTGTTATCACAAAAACCCATACAGAGCCAGTTTTTTTAACATATAAAGATCATGGTAAAATAGAAAAAACAATAGAAAAGTTTATCAATAAGAATAAACCAGAATACTTTGTTAAAGATGAAAATGAAGTCATACATAAGGTATGGATATGTTCTGATGAAAATATAAATAAAATAATTGAAGATGAGTTTAAAAAAGTGGATATACTTTACATTGCAGATGGACATCATAGAACAGCATCTTCATTAAATGCAGCCAGAGAATTTGAAAAACAAAATCCAGATCATAATGGGGAAGAATCTTATAACTATTTTATGGCAGTTATATATCCTTCAAATCATCTTAGAATTTTACCTTATAATAGAGTAGTTAAAGATTTAAATGGTTTAACAACAGAACAATTTATAAATAAACTAAAAGAATTGGGAGATATTAAACAAACGAAAAAAACAGAGCCAGACAAAAAACATACGATAATGATTTATATTGATGGTAGATGGTTTGAATTTGTTTTTAAAAAATCTTTAATACCGGATGATCCTGTTAATTCACTTGATGTTGCAATTCTTCAAAATAATATTTTAGAACCAGTTTTAGGTATAGTAGATCCAAGAACAGATAAAAGGATTACTTTTGTTGGAGGCATTCGAGGGACAAAAGAACTTGAAAACCTTGTTAATAATAAAGGCTATAAAGTTGCTTTTTCAATGTTTGCAACTGACATAAATGATCTTATAAAAGTTGCAGACAATCATCAGGTAATGCCGCCTAAATCTACCTGGTTTGAACCAAAATTAAGATCTGGATTTGTTATTCATCAAATAGATTAAAATTTTAGTCTTTTAATTTCAATACTTTCTTGTGGTTTTAAAATAAGAAGATTAGGAAATTTTAATAATTTTATATTTGATTCATCTTAGTATCCAGTTGGACTTGAATGTATTGGCATAAAAAATTTTGGATTTATAAGATATGATGCTTCATCTGCCATTTTAGGATTCATATTGTATACCCCATCGCATAGAAGGGCAGAAATTGTTATATTTTTATCCCTTAATTGTTTCATCTCATCTATTAAATCAGTATCACCTGCATGATAAAATGTAAAATTAAATTTGATTAAAATCGATGATTTTATAATTGTTTTTTCATCTTTGTTAACAAGTGTAACCTTATTATGATCAAAATGAATATGGGTAACAAGAATTAAATTCGCTAATTCAGAATAATCTTTATTTGCATAGGGATCTATATAAAATAAATAACAATACCACTAAAAGTTTTTATCTTTATTTTGATTTTAATTCAACCTGTGATATAAATAAAGCGGAAATTTATTATCCTGGATAATTAATTTAAATTTATAGATAGAAAATTTTTTTTGAAAATTCTTAAAAAGGTTATGATATTTATAATTTATGATATTTATAATAATTTACGATATTAGAAAAATATAAAAATTAATTAAGATAAAGAGGATTCTATGAAATTCAATACAATAAGCTGGGAAGAAGGGAAAATAAAGATTATAGATCAAACAAAACTTCCTGTTGTTGAGCAGATAATTTTTCTGGACACTGTCGATAAGGTAGTTGAGGCAATAATAAGCTTAAGAGTCAGAGGAGCTCCACTTATTGGAATAGCAGCAGCTTATGGAGCTGCCCTTGCAGCTAAAGAACTTTTAGATTTACATATAGTTGATATTAATGAGTATAGAATCCTTTTTAAAAAGAGCATTGATAAGATCCTCTCTTCAAGACCAACAGCAGTAAATTTAAAAAATTGTATAGATATTATCATGAATACTGTTAATGAAGTTTTAAAAATTGGTGTTGAAAAACCAATATTAACAGTTAAAAGGGAAGTATATGAAAATGCTTTATTTGTTGCGAGAAAATTGCATGAAGAAGATGAAAAAATATGTGAATCAATAGGAATCTGGGGAAATAAACTTATAGAAGATAATGATGTAATATTAACACATTGTAATGCAGGATCACTGGCAACTTCTGCATGGGGGACAGCTCTTTCAGTTATTTACAAAGCTTATGAAAGCAATAAAAAAATCAAGGTATACAGTGATGAAACCAGGCCTTTACTTCAGGGTAGTAGATTAACAGCCTATGAATTGCTGAAAAAAGGGGTTGATGTTACAACAATTTGTGACAATATGGCTGGTTTTTTAATGAAACAAAAAAAAATTACCAAGGTAATAGTAGGTGCTGACAGAATTTGTTTAAATGGGGATTTTGCAAATAAGATTGGAACTTATTCACTGGCTATTTTAGCAAAATTTCATAATATACCATTTTATGTTGCCGCACCATATACTACTTTTGATAAAAATCTTACAGATGGTTATCAAATACCAATAGAGCAAAGAAATGCAGATGAAGTCAGGAAAATAAAGGATATTCAATTGGCACCATTAGAGGTAGATGTCTATAATCCAGCTTTTGATGTGACAGAGGGAAAATATGTAACTGCTTTTATAACTGAAAGCGGTATTTTATATCCACCTTATAAAATATCCATAAAAAAATATTTAGAAAAATATAAAAATTTCAGCCAGACATATAAAAGAAACTAAACACAAAAAAGCCAAACATAGAAAAAAGCCAGGTACAAAAAATGCTAAACATAAAAAAAGATGAATACAAAAAAAGCCGATCGTAAATAAAGAAAGGGAAATATAATTTTATTTTTTTATTTTTATCTATATGAATTTTTTTTTGTTTTTTTATATAAATTTATTCTGATAGAATCTGAATAAATTGTAAGAATCAGCCCTGTTGAAATCAATATTATTCCAATAAAAAATTTTTGTTTAAAAATTTCATCTATTATAAAATGGCTTAAAATTAATGTTAGTGGTATACCGGAATATGAAATTATAGAACCTTTGGTTGCAGTAACATATTTATAACCAGCAGTCATCATTACCTGGGCTATAAAAGCAACTATTGCTATTGAGATTAAATATAAAGAATTTTTAAAATTAATATTTTTCCACTCATTTAATGTAAAAGGTATTAATATAAGACCAAAAATACATGTGGAAAGGTAGATTATAGCTGGATTATCCAGCTTTACACCTTTACGAAGATAATTGATTGCCATACCGCCACTTATTCCAGATAGAAGAGAAATAAAATCCCCAAATTTAGAATAATTACTATTATCCCAGAAAATAAATACTGCACCTGTTAAACATAATATCAAACTTAATATAGAAATTTTAGAAATTTTCTCTTTGAAGAACAACAATCCAAAAAATGCAACAAAAACTGGATAAGTATTTGAAAGCATCGTTGCTCTTCCACTTGAGGTTAGGGATATACCAGCATACATTGTAATCATGCCAGTAGCACCAAAAATTCCCCTTAATATCCATGATTTCCTGTCATTTATCTTAATGGGAATTTTATTAAATTTAAGAAAAAAATAGCCAAGAATCAAACCGATAATGAATCGAAATAGTGAGATAAAAATTCCAGAAAAATATTTTGAAGTAAATTTTACTAAAATAGAGCTAATGGCAAAGAGCAATGCTGAAGTTATAAGAAGTAATTCGCCTTTATATTTCATATTTTATTTAAAAGTTATTCTCTTTTTTAAAATCATTTTTCAAAAAAATTAAGATAATTATAAAAAAAAGAAAGAAAAAAATAAGAAAAGTAGCTTTATATTTTTTAGAAATTTGAAATATTAATATAGATAAAATTTTTAAATTTAATTTTAAAAAAATATCTTCTGTAAAATTATTATTTTTAGCAATTTTATCATCATTTATAATATCTTTATCTATGATATCTTTATCAAAGGATAAACTTCCTTTATTTAAGGAAATAGCAGGTATTTTGCTAAATATATATGCGAAATGCTTGTCTTCTGTATCAAAGTAGTTTATTTTAAAATCAATTTTATCTTTTTTAATCTGTTTTGAAACTAGATCAATAGTCGAGTTGATTAGAGATTTATTATTTTTTGTAATAAAAGTATTTATTTCAAGATTATAGCCTTTTTTATTATTGAAAATTAATACTTTTGTGTTTTCTGGAAATTTTTTAAAATTATTTATAAAATTTAACTCTGATTGAAAATCATTTATATTGCTATTTGAGAAAAAAATTATTACTGGTAGAGGCAAATAAAGATTTCTTTTTTCCATGATATTTTTATTAATATATTCTGTAAGAGATAAAAATAGAGCAAGATTTTCAATATTATCATAAACTGGTATTTGAAATATTAATAAATCTTTTCTGCTTTTCCCTGGCAAAAATACTATATTTTCAGAAAAAACTATCTGATTTGTTTTCCATTGCGAATTTATTTTTATTGAAAAACCCCTGTATGTAAGATTGGCAATTTCCGAATAAACCTCTGGTATAACATATATAATATTAAACCCTTTTGATTCTTTATTTCTTTGAATTTCTAAACTTTTGTTATCTGATTTAGATAATTTTGATAGAAAATTAAAAAATATCATATTTTCTTTTTCTATCTCTTCTAAGTACTTATCTGTAATAATTACTGAAGCTTTTGTTTTATAAAGGCTTTCTTCATTTATTTCATTAAAATAGATATTTGGCATTAATACAATGTCATTTTGGTCTATTTTAAAATCAATCGAATCGGTTAATGTAATTGCTTTTTTATTGATTGATAGTGGTTGGCTGAATCTATCGAATTTGATAGAAAAATCCTTTTTATATTGATATTGTTTGACAATATTACCTTTTTTATCGATTATTAAAAGTTGAGGCTGGCTTGTTAGCTCTATAATAGAAGCAATGAATACATTTGATTCGTTTTCTTCATATAAAGAGACAATACTCTTATCCTTAATAAATGATTTTATATAATTTTGAAATATAAATTCTGAAAACAATAAATTTTCTTCTTTTAAACATTTTAAAAGTTGCTCTTTATATAAAAAATAGTTTGATATGATTTTTTTTTCATCGAAAGGGATAGTAGACAAAAATGTTAGATAATAATATAATAAAAAAAATGAAAAAATAAAAATTAAAAAAAATACTCTAAATTTTTTCATATAGATAAAATATATTAAACTTTTAATTTATCAAATCTTCTTGACAAAAAATATTGTTAATGTATTTATTGACTACTTGATATTAGATTGTTTTAATTAATTGCGAGGTTAATATGATTGTTTACAAGACTGCCTTAAGAAAACCATCAGAAATGAAAAAAAATTGGGTTTTAATTGATGCTAAAGGGAAAACACTTGGAAGGCTTGCTGCATATATAGCAAATATTTTACAGGGTAAAAACAAACCCGATTATACCCCATACTGGGATAATGGAGATAATGTTATAGTTATAAATGCCAGACATATTAAAGTTACCGGGAATAAAGAAAAAGATAAGATTTACTATTGGCATTCAAAGGCACCGGGTGGCATTAAAAGCACAAGCTACGAAAAACTTTTAGCAAAACATCCAGAAAAACCTCTGGAAATTGCTGTCAAGGGAATGCTACCTCACAATAGAATGGGAAGAAAATTACTTGGTAATTTAAAAATTTATGCTGATGGAGATCATCCTCATTCTGCTCAGAATCCTCAAACTCTAACTTTTGATGAATAAAAGGAGATATTAAATGGGAAAAATGATTGTATCTAAAGGTTCTAGAAAGACAGCAATAGCTAGAGTAATATTAAAACCAGGTAAAGGGAATTTTATAGTAAATAAAACTGAATTAAATAAATATATACCTCGACCTGAATTACAGGAAATGGTTTTCCAGCCGTTTAATTTGACAGAAACAAATGGTAAGTATGATGTTCTTGTCAATGTTAAAGGTGGTGGATTTAATGCTCAGGCTGAAGCCATAAGACATGGCATTTCAAGAGCTCTTGTTAAAATAGATGAAAAATATCGTGCAATATTAAAATCAAATGGTTTTCTTAAACGAGACCCAAGAATGGTTGAAAGGAAAAAATACGGGCATAAAAAGGCTAGAAAATCATTCCAGTTCTCAAAAAGATAATTGTTTTAATAATATTATATTAAAAAAGATGTCCGGCTATGGACATCTTTTTTTTTAATAAAATGGCATTATAACAGCAATTAAATTTTTAAATCAAAAAAATTGAGATTTTTTTTATTTTTTTAAATAATATTTTATAATAGTTAGTAATGATAAAAATATAATTTTGAATAAAAAATGTAAAAATATCAAAGGAAATCTTATGGATATTCAGGTTTATAAAAATATGTTTGAAAGATCACCAATCGGATATACCATTCACAAAATAATTTTAGATGAAAAAGGCGAACCTTGTGATTATATTTTTTGATGCAAATAATTCTTTTGAAAGAATGACAGGTTTAAAACTCGAAAATATAATTGGCAAAAAAGTAACCGAAGTATTACAAGGTATTGAAAATGATTCCTTTAATTGGATAAAAGCCTATGGGGAAATGGCAATATATAGTGGTGAATTAGAATTAGAACAATATAGTTCAATATTAAATAAATATTATAAAGTCTATGCTTATAGCCCACAAAAGGGATATTTTATTACTACATTTATCGATATTACATCTTTGAAAAAGGATGAGGAAAATTTAAATAGATAATATAGTAAAACATAAATATCATTTCGTAAATATTTTTTAAATAATCAATTAAAAACAATAAAAACAATAAGTTCTCTTGATTTTTATAGTTTACAAAATCAATTTTGGTATTAATTTGAAGTCATGAAAATAATATCTATAATTCCTGTTAAAAAAGGTTATTCAGCTATTATGGATGAAAACCAGAATAGATATATTTTATCTAATAAAATTATTAAAAAAGAAAATATATTGATAGGTCCAATTGATGAAAATAGATTTTTTGAAATATATGATAAAGAGAGAAAGAAAGAAATAATCTTTTCTTTATTGAAGAAGTTAAAATATAAATCTCATAGTGAAAAACAACTTATTAAATATATGAAAGATAAAGGATTTAACCAAACTGAAATAGAGTATGGAATAAATATTTTGAAAGAAAA
>JBKBTB010000162.1:0-4240 GCA_046291015.1 Exilispira sp.
TACTAATTATATTATAAATTCATCTTAAATTAATTTATTTTTAACACAAATTAACTTATTACTACTAACTTATAAATTTTTATATATTTATACTTTTCATTTTAAAAATCCAAAATATTTATTATTATTTTTCAGTTGATAGATTACTCATGGGATTTGTATATGGATTTGAAGGTAAATTTTCAATTTTTAAGATATCAAAATCATTATTTTTATATTTTAGTTTTATACTTGTTATCCCAAAAGATTCCGGGTCCCTTATTATCAAATTAATTATATTATTTTCAGTTTGACTTATATATAGATAATGGTCTGGTGATTCTTTGCTTATTTTAATTCTCATAATATTTAAGGCTGTTTCTTTTATGAATTCAAAGTATTCAGAATTTCTGTTTTCAAAAGGCTCTTTAATATTAAATTTATTTATAAGTTCATCTATAAGCTTTGATTGTTCAATAAAATAGATCTGATTTTTATCTTTTGAAGGGAAAAAAACTCTTGTATGTATTATTTGTCCCTTATCGAGTATTTCTTTACTATATGTAATAGCTTCTAAGAAAAGTTCATACCCGGTAGCAGATAACTTAACCTTTTCCTTTATCATCAATTCCCCAACTTCATATTTTTTCAAATCATCTATATTAAATATAATTTACTAATTGAATATTTTCAATATTATGTAATATTTTTCATATGAGATTATTTTTAGCCTATAATTTTGATGAACAAATCATTGATATTATTGAAAATTCAATAGTATTTATAAAGGATAAATTAAAAGAAAAATCAAAATCTGATTTAAATTTTAAAATTAATTATGTTAGAAGGGATTCTTATCATATAACCATTAAATTTTTTGAGGATCAAAATCCAGATTATATTATAAAATTGTTAAAAAATAGTAGTGAAAATTTTTCTTTAAATGGAATTTTTTTTAGTTTAAAAGGTTTGAACGCTTTTCCTGATAAAAAACAACCAAGGGTACTTATTTATCCAGTATTTGATGAAAAAAAACTGATAGAAAGAAATTTTAATATTGTCGAAGAAATACTCTTTAAAGGAGGTATAAATAAAGAATCAAAAAGATTTAATCCACATTTAACAATAGCAAGAATTAAATATTGTACAAAAACTTTTTTTAATGATTTTGAATATTGGGGAAAATATCCTGGAATAGAATCAAAAGAATTATTTTTTAATTTGGGGAAATTAAAATTATATCAATCCACTCTTACACCAGAAGGTCCTATATATAAAGAACTGACAGATATTTAGAGATAACTATTTTTAAGAATATATTTCTAAATATTTTTTTTTATGAACATATTATTTTATAAATCATTATTTATAATTAAACATCCGAATATTAATTGTGAATATATTTTAATATCAGTATTTTTAATAGATAGAAATTAACAGTATAAATTTTTAAATTTAATAAAAAAGTTACAAATCTTTTAAAATAGAATATTTGAGGTAAAAATAAAAATAATGAAAAGATTGATGAAAAAATTATTATGGATAATTTTTTTATTACTAACACTTACCGGATGCAGTCGAATTAATTTAATGACATCGGACATGACCCCTTCAAAATGGCTTGAAACTCACCCATATATTTTATTAGAAACTAAAAATGGACCATTTATCATTTCTGAACCAAGTTCTTCTATTATTATATTTTCTCTTTTTTTAATACTTGGTATTTTAGGTATTAAAATATTAAAAGATAAAATAAATAATAAATCCCTTTTATTTTGGGGAGTAGGTTTAATACTTTGGTCACTTTCGACTTTATTTGCCGGTATTAGTTATCAAATTTTTAGCTATATGCTAAAATGTTCTGGAAGGGATTTATGCCTCTGGACAACCTGGTGGGAAATTGCCTACTATTTCTTTTTTGTTATTAGTATGAATATTATTGTTATTGCTACATCTTATTCAAGTTTTTCTGGAAAATCCAGAAAGTATTTAATATTTTATGCTTTACTTAACTTTTCAATCTATTCAATTCTTCTTTTTTCAGGTGCACTTATACCTAATAAATTGCTATGTTCTTTTGAATTTATGGTGTTGTTTATCGGCCCATCATTTTTATTTTTAATGATTTACAATCTTATTCAATATAGAAAAACTAAAACTTTAATTGAAATTAGATTATTTCAAACATGGCTTTTTTTATTTTTGACCACAGCACTTTATTTTTCTTATTATATAAGCGGACTTGGCGAGATTCTATGGCAGAGAAAGATCTGGTTTAATGCAAACGATCTTCTTCATATAGGACTTATTTTGTGGTCTTTATTTTTTATAAAATTTGTTAAACCATATATTGTAGATAAAAAAGAATAGATTTTTTATTATTAAGTTTTTAGATTATTTTTAATAAATTAATAGATGTAATGAATTATTAGTTGTAATTTTATCAAATAAAATATTTATTTTTATCTTTTCCGAATTATTGTTAAGGGTTTTAAGATAATGAATTTAATGAATTTAAAGAATTTAAAGATTAAGTTTTTATTACTTTTAATCTTCTTAATTATTATTCCAAATTTTTTTCTATCTGGATGTTCTTCATCATATAAATATCACAGGGATTATGAATATATAAAAAACTTTTATTCTTTTAAACTTATTCCAAAACCAGAAGAAAAGATAATTTCTAATCCTGAAACGATAAATGAGTTAAGGAAAAAAGTTGCATCAATAGCAATAGATTCTATAGGATTATCTTCTTTTTCTTGCGATTCAAGATCATTTTTATATGATTGTTCAGGATTTGTCTTTTATGTTTTTTATAAAGCTGGTATTGATTTAAGTGTTTATCTGGTTGATCAGGCTATTTTAGGTGGGGTACATCAATTATTTTTAATAGCAAAAAATTATTTTTCTATCAGTCAAATTTCATTTAATATAGCAGATTTAATTATCTTTGATAATACTTATGATAGAAATAATAATGGTAAGGATGATGATCTTTTTACCCATGTTGCAATTATATCGGAAATTAAAGATGATGGAACTATAGTATATATACATAAATCCAATAATGGTGTGGTCAAAGGCTTTATGAATTTATTGAAAAAAGATGTTCATTCTATTAATGAAGAAGTTATTAATAGTTTTTTAAAAGATAATGGTAACAATAGACTGTCCTCAAATTTATTTAATACTTTTGCAACTCTTTTCAGGTAAATCTTTATTATTAAAAATGATTTGTATTAATCTTAATAATTGTATATGAATAGTTAGATATTGCCTTATAATGAAAAAATTATTAAATTATATTGGTTAAGAAAGAATAATATATTCATGTTGAACATATTGAAACAAGTAATAAGGAAATCTATGAAAAAGTAAAAAGTGATTATTATATAAATTGTATAAATACCTAAAAAATATCTTTTATATACTTTATTAAAAAAGCTATTAATATATAATAATGCAAGATATTGAATATATATATTTTAATTTTGTAATATGGGGGTTTTATGAAATTCAAGAATTTTTTGTCTTATTTAATTCTTTTTGTATTATTAACTGCTTCGATAACATCGGCTTTATTTATATATAATTATTTTAATAATAAAAATGAAGTTTCCCTAAATAAAATTTACGCTCAGGATTCAAATCAAAATCAGAATAATAATCAAACCAATCAACCAAATATAAATGATAGTAATTTGGTTTATTTAAGTATTCAACAACAATTTAGGAAAATTGCAAAGGATAATTTACCGGCAGTTGTTCATATTACTTCTTTAATAGAACAGGAAGTTCCAAATTTTCCTTTCTTTTTCCCTTTTGGCGATCCTTTTTCACAGAATCAGCCATCTAAAAGAGAGGTTGAGGTTTTTGGTTCTGGATTTATTATTTCGAAGGAAGGGCATATTCTGACAAATTACCATGTTGTTAATAATGTTAAAGATTTAAAAATCAAATTGATGGATGGATCTGAATATGAAGGTAAAGTATTGGGTGTAGATCAAGATCTTGATGTAGCCGTTATAAAAATAAATGCTCCTGGAAAGATACTACCAACTGTTAAACTTGGTGATTCTGATAGCATTGAAATTGGCGATATTATTTTTGCAATCGGTAATCCATTTGGACTTGATGGAACATTTACCCAAGGAATTGTTTCTGCAAAAGGAAGAACTTCACTTGGTATCAACCAGTTTGAAAATTTTATTCAAATAGATGCAGCTATTAATCCTGGAAATTCTGGTGGACCACT
>JBKBTB010000004.1:0-27313 GCA_046291015.1 Exilispira sp.
ATTTTTTTCGACTATTTTTATTCTCGATATTAATTCAAAAAATGAATCATATTTAAGTATTTTGATTACAAGAGAATTTAAAAATTTAAATTTAAAAAATTCTTATTTTGAATTTTATTTTCCTGAAAATTATAATTTTGCCAATACTCAATTTTATTTAAAACCTTATTCTACAGGTATAAATTTTAATCCAGAACCAGAAGAAAAGAAATTTGATTATGATATTTACCAGAATAAGATCATTAAATTTATTTATAAAAATATCTATGGTTTTTCTGTAAATATAAAATTTAGTGGTACATTAATAGCTAAAAACAATACAATTAATTTTATACCATATCCATATAATGAAAAAGATATTCCATCTTCATTATATATTTATCTTGAAGAATCTTTTGATCCTACAGTAGTTAAAATTGCAAATGAATTTTCTAAAAATAAGAGTAATTTAATAAATATTTTGCTGGAGATAAAAAATTATATTGATAATAATATTAAATATACACCATTTTATAAAGGTAGGGATTCTGCAAGAGTTATTTCAGAAAAATTAGCAAATAAGGAAGAAATACTTGATTTTTATGCTGCTATTCTTCGTATTCTCGGCGTTCCAGTAAGAATTTCATGTGGTGTTAAAATTCCTCAACTTTATGAAATAAAGCAGAATAGCAAATCGATGCAATTTCTGATCTTTTCAGGTAAGGGTGTTACAACCTTTCTTGAAATATGGACAAAAGATTTTGGATGGATAGTGTTTGATCCATTTTTTTCATTTATTTACTCTTTAAATAATTTTATAAAATTTGGGCATGCAAATAGATCTGATAAGCTTCACTATATTTATTTAGAAAGTAAGAGTATAAATATTTCAATAAATGAATCTTACGATGTAAATGTTTTGCATAATGATCCATTTTATTTTACAAAATATATGGATTCCTTTTTAGATTATTTTTTTATCTTTTCAGATAATTTTTTTAATATTTTTAAATTAGGTTTAAAAAAAGATGAACAGAGAAAAGAAAACTCTTATTATTCTGGATATGATGATATTGATAATAAATTGTTATATTATACTGGCACAAAAGATCTTGTTGAACTAAATATTACAGATAAAAATATTATCCAGAGTTTTTATCTAAATAATGATAGAGTTTTTTCAGAATTGATTTTAGAAGCAATAGAGATTAATTCAAATATAGAAATAAGAATTTATCAGGGTACTGATATTAATGATAAATATCTTGTATATTTTACAAAAATTGATAAGTTTAATAAAAATATATTAGACAAGAAGATAAAGATAAATTTGCCATCTTTATTATTAAAAAAAGGTCTATATACTTTGTTTATAATAAAAGAAGATGAAAACAAAAATTGTATTTTTTTAGCCAATGAAATTTTAGGGCTACCAGATTTCAATAATATGTATTTAATTTCCGGGAAAGATATGATTAAAACAAATCTTATTTTACCAGTTATTTTCAAGTACAAATAATAAGAATTTGGTTATCATTTTAGGGGGAAAAATGAAAAAAATTGAATACTTCAAAAATGTAGAGGAATCTAAGTGGAACGATTGGCACTGGCAAATTCAAAACAGAATTACTGACCCTGAAGTTTTAGGGAAAATTTTTAACTGGGATTCAAAGAAAGTTGAAGAACTGAGAAGTTATCTTAAGATCCTCAGAATGGCAATAACCCCTTATTATCTTTCGCTAATAGATATTGATGATTATGAAAATGATCCGGTTTACTTACAGGCTGTTCCTTCTGTTTATGAAACTCATATAGTCTCAGCAGATATGTCTGATCCATTGCATGAGGAGGTTGATTCTCCGGTTCCTTTGATAACTCATAGATACCCAGACAGAGTGCTTTTTTTAGTTACCGATCAATGTTCAATGTATTGCAGACATTGTACAAGAAGAAGATTTGCCGGACAAACAGATAAACCAGCTTCCTCAGATTTAATAGATAATGCAATAGAATATATAAAAAATACAAAAATAGTAAGAGATGTCTTAATTTCTGGTGGAGATCCACTTACACTGGGCACAGATCAACTTGAAAAAATAATATCAAGAATTAGAGAAATACCCCATGTTGAAATAATAAGAATTGGAACTAGAGTTCCAGTGGTTCTTCCCATGCGAATTGATGAAGAACTTGTTAATATGTTAAAAAAGTATCATCCTCTTTATATTAATACACATTTTAATCATCCTAAGGAAATTACTTCTGAATCAAAAAAAGCCTGTGAAATGCTTGCTAATGCTGGTATACCTCTTGGTAATCAGACTGTTTTACTTCGAAGAGTTAATGATGATGCAATGGTTATGAAAAAATTAATGCAAAAACTATTAACTATAAGAGTTAAACCATATTATATTTATCAGTGCGATTTATCTCAAGGTATTGAGCATTTTAGAACTAAAGTTAGTAAAGGTATTGAAATTATTGAAATGCTTAGGGGGCATACAACTGGAATGGCTGTTCCCACATTTGTTATAGATGCTCCTGGTGGTGGAGGTAAAACTCCTGTTATGCCAAATTATCTTATCTCAATGAGTCCTCAAAATGTGATTATAAGAAACTATGAAGGTTTTATTGCCAGATATGAGGAACCACAATATGAAGACAAACCACTTCCCAATAGAGAAAAATATATTAATGATGAAATGATTTCAGAAGATGGTATTGCAAAATTATTTTATACGGATCAATATTCTATTGTCCCTAAAGATAATACCAGAGAAAAAAGACATGAACTATACCATAAAAAAGAGAATAAAAAAGATTAAACAAAATCTTTAATCTTTCCACTTAATTAATTCGGGGAAGATAATTCTAATATATCTGTTAGCCGGTACAATTCTTAAAGCAAAATGCTGAAGTCCAGAGTAGTGAAAAGAGAATTTTCCGGCATACTTTGCTACATTGTCCTGATATCTTTCAATAAATTGCAATTTTATTATATTGTATTCATTTAAATCTGCTATCTGAATAAAAAGTTCTACATCTATTAGCTTCTCATCTATCTGATCAAGATATACATATGCTTCAATTGTTATCGGGTCATCTGATCTTAGAATTTTTATTTTGTCTATTGATGTAAAAAAATCTTTTATATAGATTTTTATCCAGTTTGATTTTAATATTGAAACAATGTTAGAAATTTCCTTTAAAATCTTTAAATTATCTTTTTCTATATTAAGAGTATTCTCTAAAGCTGGTTTATAATAATATTCAATGTAATTATGAAGCATTCTTTCTATATTAAAGGATTGAAAAACAGTTTTAATCGAGTTTTTCATCATTTTCACCCATTTTTCCGGAATGCCATTTTCATTTCTGTTATAAAACAGTGGTATAATTTCATTTTCAAGCATATCATAAATTTGAGTTGAATCTGCAAGATCTCGAAGTGAATCATTATTATAATTTTCACCTGCTGTAATTGCCCATCCATTTTCACCATTATAGCATTCATCCCACCAGCCATCTCTTACACTAAAATTTAATACTCCATTTATAGCTGCCTTCATTCCCGATGTACCGCATGCTTCAAGAGGTTTTATTGGTGTATTAAGCCAGATATCGACTCCCTGTATCAAATTTTGGGCAATATTCATAGAGTAGTTTTCTAAAAATACTACATTCTCTTCACAGTTATACTGACGGGTAAAATCTATGATTTCTTTTATGAGATTTTTACCCATTAAATCGGCTGGATGTGCTTTCCCTGCACATATTATTTGAACTGGATATTCTGAATTTTTTAGAATCTTTGCCAATCTTTCTTTGTCTTTGAATAGTAATGAAGGTCTTTTATATGGAGCAAATCTTCTTGCAAAGCCAATTGTAAGATAATTTGGATTTAAGTATTTTGAAACTGAATTTACCTTCAAAGGTGAAAAACCTTTATTTATGAATTCGTTTACCAATATTTTCCTTATGAATGTTATTGTTTTCTGTTTTTGTTTTTGATGTATATTCCATATTTCTTCATCCGATATATTATCAATCTGATTCCATATATTTTCATCTTTGGCATTTCCAATATAAGAAGGACCAACATATTGATCAAATAATCTGGTAAGATCGGTTGATACCCAGGAGTAATGAACACCATTTGTAACAAAATTTATAGGTACTTCATTTTCAAGCATATCTGGAAAACTTTTTGACCACATTTTCCTTGAAACTTTGCCATGAATTTTTGAAACTCCATTTGCCATCGAACACATTCTTAAAGCCAGAGCTGGAAGCCAGAAGGTATTTTTATCTTCACCAATTAAACCAAGATTATATATTTTTTCTGGTTCTATTCCTTTACTTAAAAGATAGCTATCAAAATATCTTTTTACCATAATAAGCGGAAAATTTTCATTTCCTGCTTCAACTGGAGTGTGAGTTGTAAAAATAGAACTTATTTTTGTCAATATAAATGCTTCTTCAAAGTTTAGATTTAAATTGGACATCAAATCAATAAGATGCTCTATCAATAAAAATGCCGAATGCCCTTCATTTAAATGATAAATTTTTATATTTAAGTTTAATTTTTTTAATAGCCTGTATCCACCAATTCCCAGAACAATTTCCTGTTGAATTCTCTTTTCTTTATCTGCAACATATAAGTAATTTGTTATGTCTCTATATTCTGGATTATTTATCTCTATATTTGTATCCAAAAGATAAATTACATTATTACCAACCAATATCTTCCAAACTTTTGCATAGATTTTGTTATCAATCATCGGTATTTCGATAAAAATGGATTCACCATTAATATTCTTAACCTCTTTTATTGGTAAATAATAAGGATTATTTTCATAATAAAATTCTTCCTGCATTCCATTTATATTTATTTTTTGTGCAAAATAACCATATTTATAAAGTAAACCAACTCCTATTATTGGTAATTTTATATCAGATGAACCTTTTATATGATCTCCCGATAATATTCCTAAACCTCCGGCAAAAATTGGAATTGAATCATGCAGTCCATATTCCATGGAAAAATAAGCAATAGATTTTTCTGGAAAAACCTTATTAAAACCTCCTTCTTTATTTAAATATTCATTGAACTTTTCCCAGATTTTATTCAGCTCATTTAAAAATATTTTATTTTGTTCAAGTTCTTTCAATTTTTCAAAAGGCAATCTATGTAAAAAGGCTATAGGATTTCTTCCCACACTTTTAAAAAGCTCACTATCTATCTTATAGTATAATTTGGCAGCATCTTTGTCCCATAATGACCATATATTATAAGATAAAGTTAATAAATTTTTTAAACCTTCTGGAAATCTTGGATATACAAAAACATCTCTAAAAAACATCTAAGCCTCCAAAAATAATTAAACCATTATTTCTTCAATATGTCTAATTCATACTTATTGAATCTAATAAATTAAAGAAATCTGCAAAAAATTAACTCATAATTTCTTCAATATGAGCAAGTGAATATAATAAGTTTTGATATGCACTTTCTATAGAAGGATAAAAAGAATTGTTGTTTTCAGTTAAATAATAGTAAAAATCAACAGAACTTAAATTTCTTATGATATTTAATATTGATTCCAAATTCTGTTCTTTTGCTTCTTTTAATAATTCAGATAGTGTTGTTTGAAAATTTTTTTGTAAATCATTGCCGATAAATGGATTTAAGTTTTTTTCATTACCTGCTATAGAAATATAGTCTCTTGTTGAATAGATTTGGTATTTTATTTCATTTTCTATGGTTATTTCAGATGGGAGGATAAATTTACAATTATCTTTACCTTTTTTAAGTATAACTGATGGTAAATCATATAAAAATTCAAATATTCCGGTATTTTCTTGATTGTAGTAGCCAAAGGTAGCAAGATCATATAACAGATTGCAATATATATCTTTATTTTTTTTATCATAAAAAGTAATATCATTTATCCATTTAGCATATTTTATTGCGTTTAATGGGTATTCTTTCCAGGATTTATTGTTAAAATTTAATGAAATATCATCTGAAAGTTTTTGATGTCTTAATAATATCATTTGAGGATTTTTGCCATATGCCTTATAAATATATATCGGAGCTTTAAATCCTGTTATTCTTTCAACTGGTTCGGTTAAAATATTTTTTATTGAAACAAAACCTCTAAGCATATCTGCTAATTTGTTGCTATAAATTAATTCTGTATTCATAAATGTTTTTGGAATATAGTTAAAGGAATTGTATATTAAGTTCAAATGTTTGTTTACTTCGTAAATAAATTCATTTTCATCATAATAAAAAGAAAGTGAATTATAATATGGTTGACAAACTATTTCAACACATTTTGTCTGTATAAGTTTATTGATTAATTCTAAAGTTTCAGGGTTATAAGTCTTAAGCTGTTCAAATAAGACTCCAGAAAAAGAAATGGAAATTTTAAATTTACCTTCAAGCTTATCAATAAGTTTTAAAAATAATTGTAAAGCCGGTTTATAAGAAAGATTGCAAATATCGTTTATTATGGATTTACCAAGATCAAAGTCAAAAATTGAATCAATATTTCCAATATCAAAGATTGATAATTTTTTTATTCTATAAGGTTGATGCATTTTGAAAAAAAACATAATATTCAGCATAATACTTCCTTATAACATTCTTCAATCATTTTTGCAGATTTATCCCACTGTATTTTAGTAACTTCTTCGGCTGCAAGTTTGCCAATATTTTGCATCTTTACCGGATCACTTAAAAGATCAAGAATAATGTTGACCATCTGTTCAATATCCCAGAAATCAACCTTGTAAACATTTTTTACAATTTCGCTTACACCAGATTGTTTTGAAATTATAGTTGCAATTCCAAAACTCATTGCTTCAAGTGGAGCTATGCCAAAAGGTTCAGAAACAGATGGAAGTATCATAATATCGGTTGCAGAAAGTATTGCCTCTACTTCTTCTCTATTTAAAAAACCTGTGAATAAAAATCTTGTTAAAAGCTTTTCTCTTGCAGATTTTCTAATCATCTTTGTGGCAAGATCCCCTGTTCCAACCATTATAAATCTTACAAGGGGATAAATTTTAATAACTCTTTTAGCAACTTCAAGGAAATACTCAGGTCCCTTTTGCAATGTTATTCTTCCAAGAAATAAAATAACTGGATCCTTAAATATTCTCTTTTTTTCTTTATTTTTATTTGTTATATGAAAAGCATTATGAATCACTCTAATTTTTGCTGTATCTGTTCTATATCTGTTAACTATCAAATTAGCCGTATAATTTGAAACAGAAATAACTCTATCTGCCATAGTTAAACCTAAATATTCTATTTTATGAATCCTTTCATCACCAGGTCCACCGGATCTATCAAATTCAGTAGCATGAATATGCGAAATCAATGGTTTGTTTTTGATTTTTGAAGCTAAAATACCTGCTGGATAACAGAGCCAATCATGAGCATGAACAAGATCAAAATCAATTTTTCTCAAACATTTAGACACTTTATTTGTATAATCCCTTACTTTTCGAAATAAATCTTCACCAAAAAGCAGATCGTTTTTCAATTCATAGTAAACTTTTAAATCTGAAAAATCTTCAGAAATATTTGAAAACAAAAATATAGATTTTATATCTGAAGTTTTAGAATATCCATTTATCCCTTCAATAAATCCAAGAAAATTAAATATTTCTTTTTGAGTTTTTTGTTCATTATTAAATATATTATCATATGATTTTTGATCTTCATCATTTATGAAAGTGGGCTTTAATCTGTCTATATCATCTTCATTTTTCAATAAAAAATAAGCATCAATTTTTGTAGGTAAAATTAATAAAATCTCAATATTTCTTTTTAAAAGGCTTTTAACCATTCCATAACAAGCCATAGCAAGTCCACCTGAAATCATGGGTGGAAATTCCCAGGTTAAAAAAAGAACTCTCATATTCAATAAACCTCTTATTTATAAATTATCAATAATCCTTTCAATACAATATAGAGCAGAACATGACCACGCTTGAGCTGGCGAACCCTTTGAAAGATGGGGGTTTAAACCATCCCAAACTTCAGCTACAGATGCCTTATGATTTTTTATAAAACCATTTCTTAACCTAAAAATTATGGTTTCTAATTCTTTTTTCAATAATTTTTTATCCTCTATTATTTTTTGAAGGCATTTTGCATAAAAAAGTAAGAGATATGGCCATACAGTACCTTGATGATAAGCTAAATCTCTCGAAATTTGTGAGCCTATATATTTTTTCTTAAATGCTGGATCCTTAAATGATAATGTTCTTAATCCATAAGGTGTTAAAAGTTCTTTTTTTGCAATATCGATAGCTAAATGAATTTTATCCTTTTCGACAAAATCAAAGGGTAAAGATAATGCAATTAAAAAATTGGGCCTAATTTCTAAAATAGGTATATTATCTACAATCCTATCTGCAATAAGGTTATTAAAGAAAAAATTTTGCATGGATTTTTTTATATTTTCAAGTATTTCATTTATTTTATCAATATTTAAATGATAAAACTTACCATTGATTTTTTTTGAATGAGTGACATTTTTTATCTTTTGTTGCTTCATTATTTCAATTAATATCATAAAAGCATTATACCATAAAGCGTTTATCTCGATAGGTATTCCATATCTTGGTGTAATTGCTTTTCCATTTAATACAACATCCATCCATGTTAATGCCAAACTATCATTTTTCTTAATTTGTAAAAGATAGCTTTCATTTGTAAAAAAATCCAGTTTATCATTATAAAGATAATTAAAGATAATTTCACAAATATAACTGAAAATTTTCTTTTTTTTCAAAAGCGGTAAATATTTATATAATTCATAACTTCTTATTATAAACCATAAAGAACTGTCAATAGTATTGTAACTTAAATTTTCTCCTTCAAATATAACATTGGGTAAAATTCCATTTTTCATTTTTTTTGCATAATTAATTAAAGTATTATAAGCAAAATTATAATCTTTTACGGTATCACAATCTGGCATAAAAGCTTCAAGTGCAATCATCGCATCTCTTCCCCAGCAGGTAAACCAGGGATATCCAGCAATAATATTGTCTTTTAGCTTAAAATCAATCATTGCAAGCTTTAAAATCTGTCTATATTCACTATAGGTGTAATGCTCAACATCATTAAATTTTAACTCTGAGAAAATTGTTTTGGCTTCAATGCTATTTTTATTTTTACTTCTTTTTTCATCTTTTAGAAAATTGAATTTAAGTTTATTAAAAGGATGATCTATAGCAAGAGGATAATCCTTGTAATAGTCAATTGTTTTATTGATTACATTTTTTATGCTGACAAGTAATTTTTCTTCTTCAGTTAAAATTTTGATTTCATTATTTTCAATTTTTTTGGATTCAAATTTTTCATCGGAAAATATAAGAGCAAATGTTTCCCCTCTTTGCAAAGACTTTACAACTGTATATAAAGAGATTAAATCTTCAAATGCATCATATCCTCTTTCTGCTTCTCTTGAATAGTATATATTTCTGTAAATAATCTTTCCTGGTATAATATGGAACAAAGAAGAATTTGGCTGTTGCATTAAATAAGTATAAACAACAATCTTATTGTCTTCTCTCTTAAAATAAATTTGATGTTCATTAGAACTCTTATCTATTTCAAAATTATATGGAATATTATCAAGAGATCCAGGTTTATTGATATGATGATAATATCTACAGGAGAATTTGGGTTTTAATTCGAGATTTACACTTTCAGAAGAAAGATTAGTATAAAAGACAATAGTTATATTTTTTTCAGGATGCATCATTATATATTTTGCAATCAGTATATCTTCATTAAATGGGTAAGATGAATATAAAAAGAAAGGATAAGGTCTCATGTAAGATTTTACTAAATGTCTATAGCCATAAGGGTATATAATATTTAAATAATTATTTGAATCGAGATAAAAACTGCTATTGTGAATATATGCTTTTTCTTCTATTGAACTTACAAGGTGATTTCTAATAAGCTTCTCATCTGAAGCTATAAGTAAACCATCATATTTTCTTTCATTTATAAGATTTCCAAAACCAAGGGCAAAACCACCTCTTTTATTTGTTAAAATCCACTCATTATAAAAATTTTCATATAAGGGCCCATCGAAAAATTGTATATCCATTTTTTCCCCTTAATAAAATTATAAATTAAAAATTTTAGATTTCCATAAATTAAAATAATATGACAAAGTATTTATTTTAGATTTTTTGTTAATTGTTTAATATTTTTTTCTACAAAATTTTTAAGTTTTTGCATTGTAACTATGGGAGATTCAACAATAACCTTTGATCCACCAATTATGTCAATCATCCCCAGTTCATTTTCGAATCTGGGAACGATATGCTGATGTATATGTTTTATGGAAGCACCAGAATTTTTACCGATATTCATACCTATATTAAAACCACTGGGTTTATAAATTGAATCAATAGCATCTATAAAAAATTTGTTTAAAACGAAAATATGATAATTTTCTTCATCATTGATTTCGAGATAGCTTTCTATATGTCTATTGGGGAAAAGCATTATATGACCACTATTATATGGGTAAAGGTTAACTACTGCAGAGATTAATTTAGAATTATAGATTAAAAGGGAATTCTCTCCTTTTTTTAAAATATCACAAAGTATGCATTGATCTGAATTTTTCTTTTTATTTTTAAAATAATTAAGTTTGTCAAACTGGAAAACATACCTGGAAAATAATGTTTGAAAATGATATAATCCTTTCATATTTATTTTCTTCTGGAAATATCTATTTTATATATCAATACTGGAATTTCTATATGATGACTTATATAATCAACAACAGATCCTAAAAAAATATCTTTCAGGTTTGTCTTTCCGTGGCTTCCTATAATTACAAGATCGAACTTATTATCAGTTGCAAATTCACATATCCGGGAATAGGGGATACCCATATCTATTTTAACATCATAAGAAATATTTTTAATATTAAAACTTTCAATAAATTTATTGAACTCATTTTTAGCAGATTCTCGAAATTGTTGTTGAGTTTCTTCATCTGCTCTTATCTCGGGGTAATATTCTGGAAAAGTATAAACTGTATTATATGTAAAGAAACTTCTTTCATCAATAACATGATAAAAGGTCAATTGAGCATTAAGTTTTATTGCTAAATCTACAGAATAATTTACTATTAATTCTGCAGATTTTGAAAAATCAAGAGGAACAAGTATTTTCATAATATGCCTCCATATATTATATTATAATTTGTTTAATTATTTACTTATATTTTAACTTTCGATTAAGCATTCTGTCAATATCTTTTTTCTTGATTTCTTCTCTTTTATCATAAATTTTTTTACCTTTTGCAAGACCTAATTCTACCTTTAATTTCTGATTTTTTAAGTAGACAGATAAAGGGATCAGTGTGTAACCAGCTTGATTAATCTTTTTTGATAGTCTAATTATTTCTCTTTTATGTAAAAGTAATTTTTTAGGTCTTGATATATCATGTTTTATATAACCAGAATTTTTATATTCCTGAATTAAGAATCCAATCAAATATATTTCATTTTCTTTTGTAATTTTAGCATATGAATCTGCTATGCTACAGCGACCCTCACGAATCGATTTAATTTCTGTTCCCCTTAAAACGATTCCAGCCTCATATTTTTCTTCAATAAAATATTCGAAATAGGCTTTTTTATTTTTTAATATTGTCTTAACTTCATCTTTTTCCATAATTATGACCCCAACATTTTTTACTTATTTGTTATATTATATTAAATTATAGTTCTGAATTTTAGTTTTAACTTTTTTTTATTTGTTTAAATTGTTTTGAAAATTAAAATAGGTTAATTTTAAGGAAATTCAATATATTTTAATCTAAATATATTTTAATCTATAAGATTGAAAAAATAAAAAAATTGTTTATTAATCTTATTAAAACTAAAAGATTATGAAATACAGAGGTGCTATAACATTTGATATTGACGGTACTTTGTTGTCAACCAATTCCCAGGCCAAATCCTGCTATTTAATGGCTTTTAAACAGACTTTTGAAATTGAAGATATTGATGAGCCAGTATTTAAAGGTGGAATAGATCTGGAAATATTAAAGAATTTATGTAAAACTTATAAAATTAATTTAAATAATAAATTACTGGAAAAATTTATCAATAATTTTTTAATAAATCTTGAAAATAAGACTAATATCAACAACTGGCTTATTTATAATAATGTTGAAAGGTTTTTATCCAGACTAAAAGATATGGGTTTTTTACTTTACATTGTTTCAGGTAATTTTTATAAGACTGGATTATTCAAGTTGGAAAAAACAAATCTTTGCAATTATTTCGATTTTTTATCGCTAAATGAAAGGGAGTTTAGTAGATTAGAATTAATGAAAAAAGCTAAAGATTATGCTAAAGAAAATAATCTTAATATTATTGCACATTTTGGAGATTCTTACCATGATATTATGACCTCTTATTTTTTTAATATACCTTCCTTTCTGTTTATTCCAGATATAAAATATGAAAATTATAAAGATTTTTGTATTGATTTAAATGAAAATTTGCTATTATACGATATAAATCAAATTTTTGATAATTTGAATTATTTTTTTTATATTGACTCTCTAAAGACGGAAAAAATATACGTGGAATATTCTCAAAACAAGAATAAAGAAAATAAAAATATACTTTTAATTTTTAATTCATATAAAAATCTTGAATCTAATTTTGAAAATATTATTAAATTAGATATATTTAATATAGGGGGATAAGATGGATAATTTATTTTCTTTACCTTTAAGGTTAGATTTTATAACTTCATTAGTAATACTTTTCTTTTCAGTTTTTGGGTTGATTTTTTATAAATATAAAAAAGATAAAATTTTCCTTTTATTTATTGCACTTTTACAGATAGTTATTTTAGGAGTGATATTCAATATTATAAAACATTTTCCAAATATTTTAACAATTTCAAGTCTTATATCTTTCATTTTGATAATTATATTTTTAATGTTTAAGACAGATAAAATTTTTACATATATATCTTTTTTAATTCATTTTACATCATTATTTCAGCTTCTATATATTATTAATTTTATAAAATAAAAAAGCTTTATAAAAATGGATGAATTCAATCTGCAAAGTAAGATTGATTTTGCATTAAATTTATCAAAGCATAATATATATAGTGCATATCAATATCTAATTGGTATATATGAAGAAAATAAAAATTACTTAACAGATTTTGAAAATTTAAAACTAATTCTTTCAATACTGGAATTTTATCAACGATTTAATTCTGTCGAAGATATTAGCTTTTATTTTAAAAAGGCTTTAGAATATTCATTAAGATATAATGATCAAAAGTCAATTAGCTTAATTTATAGATATTATTGTCAATTTTTATATAAAAGAGCCAAATTAGACAAATGCAATCTATTAGTAGATAATTTTGTTTCTAATTTTTCAAATTTTACTTCTTTTCATGATATGTTAAAATTCAAAGAAATTGATTTAGCTATTAAAAGTCTACTTAAAAAAGAGATAAAAGATGAATATACTTTACAAGAAATGTTGAATAAAGAACTTGAGCCTGATGGAAATATCAATATATTGTGTTCCTATATCAGAAAATACTTAGGCTCATTAAATGAAGAAGATATTATAAAACTAATTAAAATATTTGATATTACATTAAAATATATAGTTAATAATAAGGATTATTTTAAGATTTATCATTATTCTTTAGCAGAACTTCATAATCTAATAGGAAATATTTATTATTATTTTGGATTGTTTAACAAGTCGCTTAAACATTTTTTACGTGCTTTTATGAATAGTCTTTCCAGACCAGATGTAAATCTTTTTGCAAAATATCAGAAAAATATTTCAATTGCATTTTATGAAATTGGTCAAATTGAAAAAGCAAATAAATATTTTGTAATGATTGAAAAATTATATAAAAAAATCGATGATCCTATAGTATTAAATCAATTTTATTCTGTTTTAGGATTATCATATTTAAGACAGGGCAAATTTTCTTTAGGGCATTCCTTATTAAAATCAGCAATTAAATATAGAATGTCTATAAAAGATAATTTCACTCTGTTACATACATTAAACTATGCCATTATTTTCAGTCTTGATAAGATGAGATTAAAAGCTTATTATTATTTTCTTTATTTTGAAAAAATTGTAAAAAAAGTTCCAGACAGTTATTACTATATTTATTATCTTCTATACCTTAATATTTTTAGAAAAAAAAGATTTAATACAGAGTTGTTTATAAAAAACCTACTAAAATATCCAGTTTATTCTTTAAGAATAATTCCATGTTTTTCACTATGCTTAAAATATAAAGCTAAAATTACTAAAAATAAAAAATTTATATATATTATATCTTTATTTTTAAAAAGTTTTAGAAAAGAGCTTGGAGAAAAAATCTTTGAATTGTATAAAAATCAATTTATTGAATTTAATGATATATTTAATATTGACATTCAGAACAATCATATATTAAAAATTAACAGTAAAATTAATTTTAATGTTAAAGATAATAAATTGGAATTTGATTGGAAAGAATTCATAAATAATAAACTGGAAAGTTTGAATGAAAAACAACTGACTGATATATTTTATTTAAAAATATCCAGTGATAATGATATTGTTTGTTATAGGAATAAAAAATATAAGATAAATTTTCAATATCAATACAATATAGAATCTAAATTTGTAGATTGGACAAGAAAAATTCTCTTTAACAGAATTTATCTGGAAAAAATTATACTTACTCCCATGATACAAGGCTCAAAATAATTTTTGCAAAATCCTTTATTTGTTTATCTTTATTTGTTTATTAGTATTTATTGATATTAAAAATTTATCGATATTACTTGCCATTATATTTTGAAATTCATCTATTTTTCTCTATTTGATTTGTGCAAAAATTCTTTTCGTTCGCTGATTCATTTATATTTATATCAATATATTACCTGTCATTTCTTCCGGTATATTTAAACCCATTATTTTTAACATGGTTGGTGCAAGATCGGCAAGTTTTCCCCCTTCCTTTAATTTAAGTTTATTCTTTGAAAGTTCTTCTCTATTTGAAATAATTGTAAGCCATACTGGATTGGAAGTATGTGCTGTTTGAGGTTCATTGGTTTCAAGATCAACCATTGTTTCTGCATTTCCATGATCTGAAAAT
Source organism: Exilispira sp. (assembly GCA_046291015.1). Taxonomy (GTDB): domain Bacteria; phylum Spirochaetota; class JAAYUW01; order JAAYUW01; family JAAYUW01; genus Exilispira. The sequence goes on from JBKBTB010000004.1 coordinate 15,191, forward strand.
AAAAATACAACCCCATCCATGCTGATAGCTTTTTCAACGACTGATCCGACACATTCATCAACTACCTTACATGCTTTTACAGCGGCTTGCATAACTCCAGTATGCCCAACCATATCCGGATTCGCAAAATTAAGAACAATAAAATCATATATGCCTTTATCCAGTGCTTCAAGCATTTTATCTTTAACTTCATAAGCAGACATTTCAGGCTTTAAATCATATGTAGGAACTTTTGGAGATGGAACTAAAATTCTATCTTCATTTGGGTAAACAATGTCCTGCTGTCCGTTAAAGAAAAATGTGACATGAGCAAATTTCTCGGTTTCAGCAATTCTTAGCTGTCTTAAACCATTTTTTGAAATTACTTCACCCATGAGATTTTTTAAAGTCTCAAGTGGATACATAACATCAACCTTTGCAAGTTTTGCAGATCTAATATTTTCATAATACTCTGTTGTAGCAAGGTAGTATAGATTGCTAATCGCTTTTCTTTCAAAAAAATTAAAATCTTCTTCAATTATCGCTTTTGTAATTTCTCTGGCTCTATCAAATCTATAATTAAAGAAAACCAATAGATCATTATCATTGATTATCTTAAAATTTTTTATTATTCTTGGTTTTATAAATTCATCTGTTTGTTCTTCTTTGTAAGCATTTTCTATGGCTTCAAAAACATTTTCAAATATAGGGTACTCTGATTTTCCATAAAATAAAAGATCATAAAAGAGTTTTACTCTTTCCCATCTATTATCTCTATCCATTGCATAATATCTACCTGTTATACTAACAATATTGCCATAATTTTGAGTCTTTATATATTCTAAAAGTTGTTTTACACAATCTTTTGCTGAAGATGGAGGAGTATCTCTACCATCTGATATCATATGAACAAAAACATTTTCAGAAGGGATATCATTTCTTTTAAAAGCTTCTAAATAACCAATTAAATGTCTGGTATGTGCATGAACGCCCTGATCCTGAACTAATCCAAAAATATGGATATTGCTGTTATATTTTTTGACATGTTCTATGGCTTTCAAGATAGCTTCTTTGCTATAAAAAACCCCTTCATCTATATCTTTTGATATTCTGACTAAATTCTGATAAACAACCCTTCCAGCGCCTATATTTAAATGTCCGACCTCAGAAGAACCCTGATTATTATCTGGAAGGCCAACATGGATCCCAGAAGTTTGAATCAAAGTTGTAGGATATTTTTCAATATAATTTAAGTGAAATTCTGGTTTTGCTTCATAAATAGCATTATATCTTGTTTCTGGAGAATAACCCCAGCCATCCCTAATTATAAACATATATGGTTTTTTTTTCATTCTACATAGCTCCTCATTATCATTCAAATATAATTTAAACATATTTTAACAATAAGTAAAATGATTACCTGGTATATACTTACAAAATTTTTTATCTATCTATTAAATATAATTCAATTAGATAAATTCAAAAAAATATATTTGAAGACATCCATTTTAATTATTTCAATTTTATTTGTATTTTATAAGATATTTGAGTAAAGTAGAGTAAAAAGAATTGATAAAAATTTTTCTAAATTATCTATATCTTATAACATCTCCTTCAATTGTAACTGAAGAAGGTGTAAAAATTCCACCAGTAATATACATCAAGACATATTGAATTGCTGTTATATGATATATAAATTTTAAATTGATGATCGCATCACCTTTATATTTAACTATTTGCTCTTTTAAGATATCATCAAGTTCCTTGCCTGGTTGATTTATTACTAATAATTTGAAAATAAGACTTATTTCAGTAATTGTAATGGAAAAAGAACCTACGATAGTATAATTTTTTATATCAGGATCATACATTAATTTTTTATCTCTTGCAGAAAATTCGACAATTGTGCAGGAATATAAAAAAATAAATAAAAAAATTAATAATACTGAAAGAATTAGTTTTTTCCTTTGCATTATAAGGGATCCTCCTTAATTTTTGATATTTGCTGGAGTAAAAAAGATTTATAAATCTTTTCAAGGTTTTTGCTCAAAAAAAGGACACATTTTTTGATCTTCTATAAAATGACATTGTTCATTTAAAGGAAAATGTTTTGAGAATTTTTCTTTTGCTAGCATGGCAATTTTAGAGGCAATTATTTTATTGTTTTTTTGTTTTAAACATTTATTTTTAATTCCAATAGATTTTTTATCCTTTTCATGTTTCTTTAAATTATCAACCATGCTGGATTGCAAATACTTACAATTTGACATATTCCCTCCAAAGTTATAAGAATATATTGAAAAAATATATAGTATTTATATAATAAATGGGTGATACTGGATTTGAACCAGTGCCCCCATGTATGTGAAACATGTGCTCTAACCAGCTGAGCTAATCACCCTTAAATTTCATCCGAATATTAATTTAATAAATTTTATTTTTAATTCAATAGAAAAAATGGTTGCAATTTAAAAAAAAACTTATAAATTCGCTTTGTTAATTTTTAATTTATTCAATCGCATATGGAGGAATAAATGGAAAAAGAAAAAATATTGTTACTACAAAAGAAGTTGATTGAAATGAAAAATGAAATTCTCGAAGATGTAGCTGATGAAAATAAAAGATTTGAAGAAGAAAAGGAAATTGAAAGTTATTCTGAAGAATATGATTTAGCCAATTCTCTTTTAGAAAATAATTTACGAGAAAATATGGAAGAAAATGATTATAAGTTATTAAAACAGATTGAAAAAGCTTTAACAAGAATAGATGATGGTATTTACACTATTTGTGAAGTTTGTGGTAATCAAATAGAAGAAGAAAGATTAGAAATGATTCCATATGCGACAAAATGTTCTAAATGCGCTAAGAAAAAGTGATATTATCATTATAATGTTATCATATGAATAATGAAAGAGTTGAAAAACTGGTAGATTTATTAAAAATTGTATATTCTTCTTTAGATTGTTTTAAACAAACAATTGAAAATGGATTATGTACTTACAAAATTGATTTTGAGATGATAATTGAAAATGAAAAAAGCAAAGTCGCTGGTGGAAAAGTATTATCTGAATTAAAAAAAGATGATATTGAATTTTATGACAGAGATATAAATTTACAAAAAGAACTGATAGATATAATAAATGAAATTCGCAATTGTACTAGATGTGAATTAAGTTTAAAAAGAATCAATACTGTTCCCGGTATAGGACCTATAGATTCAAAAGTGATGATAATTGGTGAAGCACCTGGAGAACAGGAAGATATTCAAGGACTTCCTTTTGTTGGAAAAGCAGGGCAATTGCTGACAAAATTGCTTGATAATGCAGGATTGCAAAGAGATAAAATTTATATAACAAATTGCATAAAATGTAGACCTCCAAATAATAGGGTTCCATCTGTAAAAGAAATGATCTTGTGCTCTATACACTTAAAAAGGCAGATAAATTTGATAAAACCAGATCTAATATTAAGCCTTGGAGCTACATCCATTCAGTTTTTATTGAATAAAAAAGTTTCAATAACTAAAATAAGAGGAACCTTAATAGAGGCTGAAATATTTGGAAGAAAAGTCCTTTTATTTCCAACATTTCACCCTTCTTTTTTACTGAGAGACAATAGAAATATTCCTGTTGCTTCCGAAGATATTAAAAAAATTGCATCTTATATTAAAAAGAATAAACTTTTATAAATTTATTATGCTTGCAGATATTATATTGAATATTCCCATAAATAAATCGTTTGAATATAGAATTCCAGAAAATTTATACTGTAAAGTAAAAAAATTTATAAGAGTAAAGATTGATTTCAATCATAAAATAGAACTTGGAATGATTGTTAATATAAAAGATGAGGAAAAAAGAAATTATAAAATAAAGGATATTCTTGATATATATGATGAAGATTCTATTATAACAGAAAAAGAATTTATACTTGCAAAATGGATAAGTAATAGATATTTTTCTTCTATTGGAGAATCACTTTTTTTATTTATTCCCAAAGGATTAAAAGAGGTTAAAAAAAAAGAAATTAAAAATATCATTCAACCAGAGATAAAAGGATCGATATTAAATAATGAGCAGGAAGAAGTTCTAAAAAAAATTTTGAATGCTTATGAAGAAGCAAAAAACTCATCAGAAAATTCCGAAAAGATTAATAGAAAGTTTCTATTATATGGAGTAACAGGATCTGGAAAGACCGAAATATATTTTCAGATAATTAAAAAAATTGTTGATGATAAAAAACAGGTTATTCTTCTTCTTCCAGAAATAGCTCTAACTCCACAGATGATTTCATTTTTCAAAGAGAGATTGGGGCATGAAGTTGGTTTGATTCATTCAAAAATATCAAAAAGTGAAAAGTTATCAATTTTTAGAAAGGTTATAAATAAAGAAATCAATATTATAATTGGTCCAAGATCTGCTCTTTTTGTACCAGCTTTTGATCTCGGTTGCATTATAATAGATGAAGAACATGATGACTCATATAAATCTCAACAAAGACCAAGATATGATGCAAGAATGGTCGCAATTCAAAGAGCAAAATTATACAATAGTCTTATTATTTTTGGATCTGCCACTCCTTCGATAGAATCATATTATGCCGCACTGAAAAACGAATTTAATTTACTTGTATTGACTAAAAGATATAACAGCACACCTCTTCCAAAAATTAATCTTTTAAATCTGACAAAGAAAGAATTCTATAAAGATTTTTACATAACATATGAACTTCTTCAAAAAATTAAAGAGCATCTTGATAGGGAAAAAAAAGTAATAATATTTTTAAATAGAAGAGGATTTAATTCTTTCATCCAGTGTTCAAATTGTGGCCAAACAGTTCTTTGTGATGAATGCTCAATTCCAATGACCTATCATAAGTTCAATAATATTTTACAATGTCATTATTGTGGCAAAACAAGAGAAGTACCTTTATTATGCCCATCATGTAAAGGTGATAATTTAAGGTTTTTAGGTTCTGGAACCGAAAAAATTGAAGATATTTTAAGAGAATACTTTAAAGATAAAAAAATAGAGAGATTTGATGCGGATTCTGTAAAAATTAAAGGTTATGATGAAATTTTGAAAAACTTTAAAAATGGTAATATAGATATTTTAATTGGTACACAGATGATAACAAAGGGGCATCATTTCCCGGATGTTTCTCTGGTTTGTGTAGTCAATGCAGATATCTTACTAAATATACCAGATTTTAAGTCAAATGAAAAGACTTTTCAAACTCTTGTGCAGGTTGCAGGAAGATCCGGAAGATCTAATGAGCAAGGAGAAGTATTAATACAGACATTAAGACCAGATCATTATGCAATAAAATATGTTATAGATCAGGATTACAATTTATTTATAGAAAAGGAACTTTCGATAAGAAAAAATATCGGCTACCCCCCCTTTGTAAGAATTTTAAGGTTACTGGTTAAATTATCCGATGAAGAAAAGGCATTTACCTTAATTAAAAAGATCTATTTTTTAACTCAAAAATTTTGTCTCGACCTGAAATTAATGGACAAAATAACTATTCTCGGACCAACAAAAGCACCGATAGAGAAAATCCAGAATAATTTCAGATATCATATAATAATCAAATGCAAAAAAATCGATTATCTCATTCAACTTGGCAATTTTTTATATGATAATATTAGTTTACAAGATAAGAAAAATATTGAAATAGATGTTGATCCTGTTACCCTTTTATAAGTGAAAAATTAGTGATATCTTTTAAATTTTGATTACTTTACATAAAAAATATCTTTTCAGGCAAAAATGATGTTTTTAGACTTAAAAAAAATTAAAAAAGATAACTTAATAAAAAAATTAATAATATTTTTATTATTTACAATTTACATCCTTACTTTAACACTTCTTTCAATTTTCTTCTTTTTAATAATCATATTTTTTATAAAAGATTTACAAATAGGGCTAATAAAAAGATTTTTTCCAGCTGGATTTTCTAAACAAAAAGATATTATTGTTCACGCATCCAGTGCTGGAGAAGCTATTTTAGCTTATAATCTTTTTGGAAATAATGTTAATTATACTTTTTTTAATAATGGTGCATATCAAATTTTTGAGATGAAAAAAGTGGAGAATAATCCACTTCCTTTTGAATCAATTTTCTCAATTCTACTATTTTTATTGAAAAACAGATATTCAAAAATTGTATTTATTGAGCAGGAGATCTGGCCAGGATTTTTGTTTATAAATAAACTTTTTAATAAAAAGTTAATATTAATAAACTGTAATATGTACGAAAAAAGTTATAAAACACAGAAAAAATTAAAATTTTTATTTTCATTTTTTTTCTCAATTTTCGATGAAATTGTGGCAAGATCCGAGCTTGATAAAGGCAAATTAATTGAGCTGAATGATAATTTAAGTGTTAAAAGTTTGGATAATTTCAAAATTTTATCTTCAATTAAATCATTGGATTACTTAAAAGATAAGACTTTAGTGTTTGATCAATTATATAATAGTTATAAAAACAATGTCTTTGTTTTCTCATCATTTCATATGCAGGAATATGATCTTGCAATAAAAATAATATTAAAATTAAAAGAAAATGAAAATTTTAAGTATATTATTGCCCCCAGATTTATTGATACTATTAAATTTTTGATTGACAGGCTAAAAAAGGAAGATATAAAATATAAATTATTAAGTCAATTATTAAATAATAAAATGTCTATAAGCAAAGAAAAAAATAATGATGATGAGCAATTTATTGATGAGCTAATGAAAGAATTAGTAAATTTAAATTCAAATATTATTTTTAATAATGAAATATTAATTGTTGATAAATTTGGTGTTCTTCCTTTTATATATAAAAATTGTTTTGTCAGTATTATCGGTGGTTCATTTAATAATAAAGGAGGTCAAAATTTTATTGAATCTTTAATACAACTAACACCTGTAATTGTTGGTCCATCATATGATAATTTTGTTGATTTAATCGATTATTTCGAGGGGGAATGGTTATATATTGCATCTATTTATGAAGATGAAAATAAACTAATAAAAATCCTGGTTGAAAAAATTTTAGATTTTTACAAAATGGATCAAACCTTTTTAAAAAAAAAGCTTGAAACAAAGATTTTACAACTAAAGAAAATTGCCGAAAAACAGAATGATTATATTTTAAATTTATTATCATAAAAGAGTTAAAGATGAAAAAATCAAAAAAAGTCATCATTATTCTTCTTATATTTTTTTATTTTTCTATAAATATTTACTCCCAGGCTGTTTCTGGGCTTGCCGAATTAATAGACCCATCTTTGATTGGTAAAAAACTCTCTTCCGGGACTATTTACAATCCTGATGAAAATAGTTGCATAACATCCAGATATAATCTTTTGACTGTTTTAATGCTTGAAAATATAATTAATGGTAAAAAAACTATTGTATATGTAATAGATAATAATCCATCATTTAAATTCAAAGACTCTATCATATCTATTTCTTCAAGAGCGGCAAAAGAATTAGGCGAAACCGGTAATCTTCAGATAGCCGTGAAAATTACCGTATTGAAAGAAGGTGTTTCTTCTGTACCTTCAGTATCAGAAAAATCAAGTCCTTCGACTCCTTTGGAATCAGAACAAAAACCAGCTCAAACTACTACTGACACACCTACATCAACATCACAAGCAGCTACACAAACTTCTATTATGGATTATTCGGCTCAAATTCCAGTATTTTTATCTGGTAAACAAACCAATTCAAACTATTATTATATACAAGTTGGTGCATTTAAGAATAAGGAAGATGCTATTACAGTAGCTCAAAAATTAAGAAATCTAGGATATAAGGTTTTTATATATTACAATAATCAATTATATAAGGTCATTGTAGGACCCTATATTAAATATGAAGAAGCAGTAGAAGTAAAAAAGATATTATCATCTATTTTTAATAAAGACAAACCTTTTATTTTTTCATCAAATTATTTATTTGAATAAAGGTTTTTAATCAATGAATTATGAAAAAATTGCTTATTATTTCTGATATTCATTATCCATCAAGAAATAAAGATAAACATATATTTACAAAACTTGAGAAATTAATTCTTTTGTCTGATATTACAATATGTTGCGGAGATTATGTCAGCGAAAATATAATTGATTTCATAAAAACAATGGCAAAAGAAAACTTTATGGTTAAAGGAAATATGGATTTTTTTGAGTATAATCTTCCTCAAAAAATTACAACAATTATAGAAAATTATAAAATTGGTATAATTCATGGAGAAGGTTCCCCTATTGGTATAGAAAGAAGAGTATTAAGAAATTTTGATGAAAAACCCGATATAATTTTTTATGGTCATTCTCATATAAAAGAGAAAAAAGAAATAGACAAAACTATTTTGATAAACCCCGGTGCATTTTGCGATGGGAATTACTGTTTTGTCTATCTAGATATAATTGATATTAAAGTAGATTTTGAAAGAATATAATTAATAAAGTAATAAAATATAATGCATTGAATATAACAAGAAAAATTGTATTAAATCATAAGTTATCTTAAAATTGCAAGCCTTTTTTACGGTAAATAATTATTATAATGTAATTTACTACTATAAAAATATTTATTTTAATAAATCAAGTATAGCAGAAGTAGAATTTTCTTTAATCGTATTTGGAAGCATTTTATAGATTGAACCAGTTATATCTTTAACCTGCTTTTCACTTATAGAAACGATGGAATTTGAATTTTCCCTCAAAATGTTATTCACGTTTATTGTTAAATTGTCAATTTGGGATTGATAATCTTTAATTATAGAAGATAAATCATTTCTGCTTCTGAAAATTTCTTCTTTTTCACTTTTGGTAAATAATGGAATATTGTTGTATGTAGCTTGATTTATAGTTTCAAAATCCTGATTTTGCTGAAATAAAGAAACCGAAGAAATTTTCATCTGCATTTGAGAGATAAATTCCTGTAAAGTAAAGGTCGATCTGTAAGTATTATTACGAGCAAAAATTGTCGCAGATTCCCTGTTTGTAGAATTTGAGGATACCTTTTGAGCTTCATTTGTCTTTTCAGTTTTTACAATATCTTTTGTTTCTAAAATTTTTGAATTAACTACTTGATTTTGTGTTATCTTCATACCTAAACCTCCCTGTTCATTAAAATAATAAGATTTAAAAATAAAATTGTCAAGAATTTGATAAATTTTAATCTTTTGTTTTTATTAACTTAATGTATAATGTCTAAAACAAATATATATGAAAAGTTATATCAAAATATCAGATAAACATATTATAATTTTATATATATTAATGATAATATTTTCTTTTTTTTCATTTTTTAATTTTAATTTCTATCACCAAAATTTGTCGGGTAAAATTTTAAGTGTTGCCTATTTATTTGAAAAATATCCTTATTTTTACAGTAGAACAAATAAAGATGTTTCAAATAATACTTTTAATTTAGAAGATTTTAATGGATTTGAATATTTTATATTAAAAAGTTTAATTTCTAAATATAGTCTTAAAATAAATATATCTAAATATGAAAAATATAAAGTATATGACCTGATTATCGGTGGAATAATATATTCAAAAGAAGTTGAACAAATATTCAACTCATATTTTTTTTTAATTTATTTTGAAGATACAATATCTGTTTATAGTCTTAATAGTGATCAATATAAGATTGAAACATTTAAAAAATCTGATGATAAAAATATTGGACTTTTAATGTATTCCTATGCATATTATCTTTTGAAACAATATTTTCCTCATGCTAAAATATATGCTTATAAAGAAGATCTGCTGAAAGATCTATTAGAAAATAAGATTATCTATGTTGTTTTAGATGATAAATTTTTTGAAATACCTCAAATATATAAAGAGAAAATTAAGAGTCTTGGTATAATTTATGAAGAGCATATCGGGATATTAATCAATAAATCAAAAATTGAATTAAAAGATAAAATTTTTCAGATTATTGCTGATTTAAATTTTAAGGAGATTTTCCAATGGTTAAAATAGGTGTAATTGGTGTTGGACATATGGGAGAGTATCATGTAAATGTTATAAAATTACTTGAATCTTTAGGATTGGTTAAATTTCTTGGTATATATGATATTAATCCTTCAAGATTACATTTCATAGCTTCAAAATACAATGTTAAAGAGTATGATTCTGCCAGGGACTTACTTAAAGAAGTAGATTGCGTTACCTGTGCTGTTAATACCAATCAACATTATCTTGTTGCAAAAGAAGTACTCAATGCAAAAGTTCATCTTTTGATAGAGAAACCTTTTACTACAAAGTATAGCGAGGCTGCTGAGCTTGTTGAAATAGCACATAAAAACAACTTAAAATTACAGGTTGGTCATATAGAAAGATTTAATGGTGTTATACAGGAATTAAAGAAAAAATACTTAAAGAAAACTATTTATATTGAGGCTACAAGGATGAATCCATATGGGAAAAAAGAAAGAGATACTGGAGTTATCCTCGATTTGATGGTTCATGATATCGATATTGTAATGAATTATTTTGAAGAAAATATTATTGATATCTCTTGCTACGCTAGAAAAGTTTATACTGCTTATGAGGATTTTGCCATTGCATCCCTTCTTTTTTCTACTGGTTTAATTGCAAATTTTAAGTGTTCAAGGGCATCTTTTATAAAAAACAGGACACTTGCTATAGCTCAGGAGACAAATTATCTCTTCTTAAATTATGATACAAAGGAAATTGAAGTTTATAAAGATACAAGTACAAGGTTTGAAGTCGATCAAAAAGAACTTATATATTATAGGGGTGGATTTGTTGAGAGAATAACAGTTCATGAGGAAAATGCCCTGAAAGATGAGATAATGCATTTTATTAATACTGTAAATGGAAAAGAAGAACAGAAATTTGATAATTTAAATGATTTATTGGTATTAAAAACAGCTTTATCAATAATAAAAACTGCCAGTAAAAATTGCGATATTCCATATGATGGTGATATTTAATAGACTATAAGATTAAAAATTTAAGATTAAAACTATAATATTAAAATAATATTAAAAATTTTGAAAAAAATTAAAATAAAAAAACTAAAAAATATTAGAATAATTATAATTAATAATACTGGAGATATTTATGAATATAGCAATAATTGGAGCTACTGGATTGGTCGGGAAAAAGATGATTGATTTGCTTGAAAGCAGTCCTTATGATTTTGATAATATTTACTTTTTTGCATCTCAAAGATCTAAAGGTGAAATAATTAATTTTCGTCTTAAAAGCTATGAAATTGAAGAATTAAATGATGAAAATCTTTTTAATAAAAAATTGGATGTAGTATTCATTGCTTCCGGTAATGATATAGCGGAAAAATATGGCTTAAAATTAGCTGAAAATGGTGTTTATGTAATTGATAAATCATCAAGATTTAGACTTGAAAAAGATGTACCATTGGTGGTTCCAGAAATTAATTTTAATGTTATAAAAGACACAGATAGATTAATTGCCAATCCTAATTGTACAACTATTCCTCTTGCAATGGCTTTGTACAATATAAATAAGGATTTCAACTTGAAAAAGGTGTTTGTAGCTTCTTATCAATCTGTTAGTGGTGCTGGTAAGGAAGCGGTTTCAGACTATTTAAATCAATTAAAAGATTTTGCAGATGGGAAATCTCCAATATCCTCATATTTCAATTTCCCTATTGCAGGAAATGTTATACCTCATATAGATTCTTTTTATGAAGAAGGGGATTTTTATGGTTATACAAAAGAAGAAGGGAAGCTTATAAATGAATTAAAAAAAATCTTAAATAAATATGATTTTTTTATAGATACTATAAATGTTAGAGTTCCAGTTAAAGTAGGGCATTCTGAAGCTGTATTTGTTGAAACGGAAAAAGATTGTAGTATAGAGGAAATAAAAAATTCAATGTCAAAAATTGAAAATCTTATAATTCTGGATGATTTCAAAAATAACCTTTATCCAATGCCTTATTATCTTGAAGATACAGATGCAACTTATGTTGGAAGGATTAAACAGAATAAAGATAGTAAAAAAAACTTTTCATTCTGGCTGGTTGCAGATAATTTACGAAGAGGCGCTGCATATAATGCTTTTGCAATATTTTCAAAATTAATTCAAGATTATTAAATAATTTGAAAAATATTAAAAAA
>JBKBTB010000163.1:0-4113 GCA_046291015.1 Exilispira sp.
AGTTTTATTTCTTTATATATTTTATTTAATATATTTTATTTAAATTAATATTTTTTTTTTATCTGTTTTAATTTTTTAATCTTACTGTAAAATGAATTTATCAATTTTCTGTATATTTTCAAATATTGATTGAAATCAAAATAATTAAATTATTAAAGTAAAAATAAAAATAAAAGTTGTTAAAAAATAAAATCGCATTATTTATCTATTGTCTTTAAAATTATTTTTTTTAGCATAATAATGGAGATTAAAATGAAAAATATTAAAAAGATTACAATTTTTCTTACATTGATTTTATTTGTTTTAATTTTTTTTGCCTGTCCAAATCCAGTTAATAATCCAGTAAAAGTAACCAATCCATATAATAACATTCAACAAAGCCTTTCAGAAAATTTCGGACCTGATGAAAGCTGGACTTTTATGATTTATATTGATGCAGATAATAATCTTGAAGCAAATGCTCTTGATGATATTCGTGAAATGAAATCGGGCTTAAATGGCTTAGGTAATTCAAATATAAATGTAGTAGTTTTGATTGATAGAATTAATGAATATAGTTCTGATCCTTTTCCTGAAACTGACACCGATTGGACTGGTGCAAGAATTTATCAGATAAATCAGGATAATACTATAACAAAAAAAACAGATGGATGGTTTACCGATGGTTCTGAAATAAATATGGGAGATCCAGATACATTAAAAAGCTTTATAAATTATTGCAAAACGAATTATAATTCAGTTCATTATGCCCTTATACTCTGGAACCATGGGGGTGGAGCAAGATCAAGAAGCATTAATACACAAGATTTAAATCAAACTGAAAAAGCTGTTTGCTGGGATGATACAGATAACTCTGATTGTCTTTATCTTGATGAAGTTCAACAAGCGATCAGTCAATACTTTAACTCGAGTTCAAAGCTTGATTTTCTTGGTTTTGATGCATGTTTGATGGGTATGGTTGAGATAGCTTATGAGTTCAGAGATTTAGCTCTTGTAATGGCTGGATCTATGGCAACAGAGTGGGGAAATGGCTGGGATTATGAGAATTTATTCAAGTTGATGGGTAATAATAATAACAATGATCCAAAGGAACTTGGAAAACTTGTTGTAAAAACATATCATGATTCAACCACAACTCAAACAGATCAGACTCAGGTTGCAGTTGATTTAACAAAGATTATAGATTTAAAAACAGCAATAGATTCATTTGCCATTGCTCTTTATAATGAAAATAAAAAGACGAATATTGAAACAGTAAGAGATTTTTCTTATCACTTTTATACTGATGATGATGAAGCAGTTTTTTATCCGTTTTATGATTTAAATGATTTTGCTTATCAGATTTATGGTAATTCATCAATTTTTTCATCATATTTAGTAGACTCTGCAAATGCTGTTATTGCAGCTCTTTCAAATGCTGTCATTGCAGCCTATGCCGGTAGTTATTATGGAAATTATTATGGAGCGGGTTCATCAGTTAAAAGAGGTCTTTCTATTTTCTTTTCAAGGGGAAATCTAGTATATAATAATTATTCTCATTATGCTTATCAATACTGGTATACTAATATCGATATAATAGGGATGTTAGGATCAAATTATCCTTATGGTAAGATAGACTTTGCGAATTCTGACGCAGATGGCATAGTTAAAACCTGGCGAGAACTTTTTGAATTCTGGTATGATCCAGCAAATAATCTTACACCAGGCTCATACTAATTATATGCTTTATATTTCAATATAATATATAAAATTGAATATTATAGTTTTATTCTATTTTATGATAAAAATGAAAAGGTTATTATAGCTTTATTCTATTTAGTGCGAGTGAGTTTGTCACAACATTAATAGAACTTAATGCCATAGCAATTTCTGCTATAACTGGATGAAGAAATCCAAGCATGGCTATTGGAATAGCTATAATGTTATAAAAAAGTGCCCAGAAAAGGTTTTGCTTAATCTTATCAAAAGTCTTTACAGATATCAAAAATACCTTAAATATAGATAAAAGATTATTAGAATTCAATGCAATATCTGCAGATTCGATGGCAATATCAGTTCCAGATCCTATGGCTATTCCAATATCTGCCTGTTTTAAAGCAGGGGCATCATTTATACCATCACCAACCATTGCCACTACTTCACCTTTTTGTTGCATCTTTTTAATTATCTCTATTTTATCCTGTGGTAAAAGTTGAGAGTAGATGGAATCTATTTTACATTGTCTGGCAATATAGTTTGCAGTCATTTTATTATCTCCAGTCAACAAAGCAGTTTTAATTTTATGTTGATGAAGCTTCGATATAAGTTCCTCTGCATTTTCTTTTATAGTATCAGAAATGGCAAAGGCACCAAGGAAAGAGTTATCTTCACTAACTCCCACAATAGTTTTTCCTTCAGATGAAAGCCTGTTAATTAAATTATTTTCTTCGTCAGATATTTTGACTTTTTCTTCAACTAAAAATGAAATACTTCCAGCAAGATAAATTTTGTTATCAATAATAGCTTTTATACCTTTACCTGAAATATTTTCATATGATTGAATTATCGAATTATTAAGATTATTGTGGATTATTTCATCTTTATTATCTATTGCATCTATATATTTAATTATAGCTTTTGCCAGTGGGTGGTTGGATAAAGATTCAAGTAAGAATGAATATAAAAATAATTTTCTCTTATCTTCGCTTATAATATCAATGACCTGAGGAGATCCTTTTGTCAATGTACCGGTTTTATCAAATAAAAAAGTTGTAACTTCTTTCATTCTTTGTATCGCTTCGCCTTTTCTAATTATTATGCCATTCAATGCAGCTTTTCCCATCCCTACCATTATGGCTGTCGGAGTTGCGAGACCAAGGGCGCATGGGCATGCAATTACAAGTGTTGCAATTGAGGCGAAAAGAGCCATTGTAAGCCTATTTTCTTGCATTTTAATTAGTAAATTAAAATAGGATGTGTGAATAATAAAGGATAAATATTTTGAAAAGAATAAAATAATCTTAATACCATATGATTGAAAAGAATACCAGAAAATAAAACTTAAAATTGAAAGTATCAAAATCAATGGGACAAAAAAAGATGTAATTTTATCTGCAAATTGTTGAATGGGTACTTTGCTTGCCTGAGCTTGCTCTACAAGACTTATTACCTGAGATAAAAATGTATCTTTACCGATTTTTTTAATTTTGACCTTTAAATAACCTGTTAGATTGATAGTAGCTCCAATTACATTATCACCAGTTTTTTTATCAATCGGAATTGATTCACCAGTCGCTATCGATTCATCGATGGAGCTATTACCTTCGATAATAATACCATCCGAAGGAATTTTTTCACCGGGTTTTACAAGTACTATATCTTCTGGATTTAATTCAGATACATCTATATCAATAAGTCCATTATCAGTAAATTTATGGGCAGTCTTTGCTGAAAGTTCTATAAGTTTTTTAATAGCAATGCTTGCTTTTCCTGTCGAAAGCTGTTTTAAGTAATTTCCAATATGGTTTATAGATATAATCATTGCACCAATAATAGAAAAATCTTCTATTTTAATGTTAGCAAATTTCAGCAGGATGGTAGAAAATGATGCAATACTACCTATACCTATGAGGGAATCCATATTGAAAGAAAGACTTTTAAAAGCAAAAAAAGTACTCCTTATAATATCAAAACTAACTATGAAGATTATAGTAAAGCTCAATATTAAATTAATTAATAAATCTATATTTGTGGATAAAGGCTGGATATGAAAAAACATTGATAGAATCATCTTAATAACAAGAGGAAATGTTAATAACCATGAAATAATAAGTCTTCTTTTTTCTTTATTTATCTGTTTTTGCTCATTTTCAAAAGATTTTAATTCAAATGTTTTTTTATCAAAATATTTCTCATCAAGATTTATATCATTATCAGATGGTTGACTTTTAAAGTTTTTTTTTTCATCATCTAAATTTGCTATGGCATCATAACCAAGGTTTTTAATTGTACTGATTATATTTTTGAAATTTATATCATCTGAAGCAATTATTAAGCCAGTACCATTTGCAAAATTTATTTCAGCCTTTTTTATACCCTTTATTTTTTTAAGGCTTGTTTCAATATTTACAGCAC